>NZ_JBPBFH010000020.1:0-43971 GCF_050896295.1 Neisseria sp. SLRRB23 | reverse complement strand
ATCGTTCTCTTTGAGCTAAGGCGAGGCAACGCTGTACCGGTTTTTGTTAATCCGCTATATTCCGCCATCTCTAAGATTTACAGCGATACACGGGTAATTTAAGGAATGCCCGAACCGTCATTCCCGCCACTTTTCGTCATTCCCGCGAAAGCGGGAATCTAGAATCTCGGACTTTCAGATAATCTTTGAATATTGCTGTTGTTCTAAGGTCTAGATTCCCGCCTGCGCGGGAATGACGGCTGCAGATGCCCGACGGTCTTTATAGCGGATTAACAAAAATCAGGACAAGGCGACGAAGCCGCAGACAGTACAAATAGTACGGAACCGATTCACTCGGTGCTTCAGCACCTTAGAGAATCGTTCTCTTTGAGCTAAGGCGAGACAACGCTGTACTGGTTTTTGTTAATCCACTATAAAAACCATCAATCGGAAAATATTGCATAAACAGGCGGAAATATATCATTTAAAAGAAAACCCATACAATGTCTGACAGAAACAAGCCTCTTTGCCATTATTTCCTAACAGTTAAGCCCCACCCTTCAAGGCAGCGGATCGGCCTTATTTCAAAATGGCGCAAGCCCTTTCCGGAAGCTGCAACGCGCAGGATTAAACCATAATAGCAGCTTTCTTATCGTTTCTTATTGAAACATCGCACCAAACCCGATACAATCCGCCCTTGAACCATCAGTGAAAATCGTTCTCTTTTAATCAGTTAAACCGAATATGGAGCCGAAAATGAATCCAGCCCGCAAAAAACTCTTCTCTTCTCTTCTCTTCTCTTCTCTTCTCTTCCGCAGCGCGGGCGGCGGGTGAAGACCATGGGCGCGGCCCGTATGTGCAGGCGGATCTGGCCTACGCCTACGAACACATTACCCGCGATTATCCCGCCGACAACGCCAAAGTCTTCGACGACTCTCGCGACATCAAAACCCATTCCACCCACCCCCGCCTTTCCGTCGGCTACGATTTCGGTAACTGGCGCATCGCCCTCGATTATGCCCGTTACAATACCTGGAGACATAGCAAGCATATTCATGCAGAACAAACAAAACAATATAGTCCTGCTGTTACAGCCAAAACAGAAATAGACCACACCGACAAAGGCACATTCAAAGCCGAATCCAACTACGGCATCTCTGCCATCTACGATTTCGATACCGGCACCCGCTTCAAACCCTATGTCGGTGCACGGGTTGGTTTAGGCAAAATCAAACACAGCATTTCCTTGGAAGACCAAGTAACCATTACCATTAACAATATCAAACGAGGACCGACCAATGCCCACGACCCCATCCACCAAAGCCGCAGCATCCGCCGCGTGGGCTTCGGCGCAGTGGCAGGCGTAGGCATCGACATCACACCCAACCTAACCTTGGACGCCGGCTACCGCTACCACAACTGGGGACGCCTGGAAAACACCCGCTTCAAAACCCACGAAGCCTCATTGGGCGTGCGCTACCGCTTCTGATTCCCCGATGCCGATGCCGTCTGAACCTTCAGACGGCATTTTTGATGCACTCGCCGTTTACAGGCGCAGGACAGGCGTAGTGAAATACCCGAACCGTCATTCCCGACAACACCGTAATCTTGAAATCCGTCATTCCCGCGCAGGCGGGAATCTAGACCTGTCCGCACAGAAACTTATCGGATAAAAACAGTTGCTCAAACCCCGCGTTCTAGATTCCCACTTTCGTGGGAATGACGTGGTGCAGGTTTCCGTATGGATGGATTCGTCATTCCCGCGCAGGCGGGAATCTAGGTCTGTCGGTGCGGAAACTTATCGGATAAAACGGTTTCTTTAGATTTTACGCCCTGGATTACTGCCTGCGCGGGAATGACGGGATTTGAGGTTTCTGTTTTTGATTTTCCGCTTTCGAGAAAATGACGGTTTAGAGTTACCCGAAACCTCAAAAAAAACCGAAACCGAACGGTCTGGATTCCCGCCTGCGGGGAATGACGGGTTTCAAGATTACGGTGTATCGGGAATAATGGAAAACGGTGGGAATTGTGTAAAAAATGCCGTCTGAAGCCTTTCAGACGGCATTTGCGGCGTTTGGACGTTTAAAACTTCATTTCCAAGCTAAATGTGTAGTTGCGACCGGGGGCGGCATATCGGTTGTAAACGCCGACATTTTTGTGTTGGTTGACTGCGCCGCCGGCAGTTTGCCGCACATTTTCCCAAGTAACATAGCGGTGGTTGAGGAGGTTGTACACGCCCGCACGGAGGGTGAAGTGTTTTTTAATCGTGTAATAACCGGACACATCCACAATATACCAAGGGCGGGTACGGCGCGCGGTGGCTTTTGTATTGCGGCTGTTGCCGTTGAGCAAAGCCCGGCTGCCCAACAACTCTGTGATTTCCTTGGCTTTGGAATAAGTCAGCATACCGTTCACACCCCATTTACCTTCCGGTTGGTCATAGCCCAAGCCGACGACATAGCGCGAGGGTTGGATGGCATCAAACAGGTGTGATTGAATATCGGTGCGGTCTGCGCGTTTTTTGATGTCGCGGACACGGACACGATTATAGGCAAATGTAGAATACCAACCTTCGGGCAATTTATCCCATACGCCGTTCCAATCGATTTTGCCCAAAACATTGATGCCGGTAATCCGCGCGCTTTGGGCATTGAGGTAAGCTGGGTCGCCTTTGGCTTCTTCTTTGCCGTTTTTAATTTGCGCTTCATAACCCCGGACAATCAAATCGCGGTAGGCATTGTTGAACCAACTTGCCTCCAAGTTGCCGAAATCGCCTTTAAACACGATGCCGACTTCTTTGTTGAACGATTTTTCCGGATCGATTTTGACGGCTTTTATTTTATCGCCCGACCGCCAGCCGTACATTTCCGAAAACGAGGGCAGGCGGAAGCCGGTTGAAGTGCGGTAAGTCAAATCCAGCCAGTCGACAGGTTTGAGGACGATGCCGGCGTTCCAGGACAGGGTGCGGTGCGTGCCGGTGGAAACGCTGCCGTCGTCCGAATGCGTGCTGCGGTAGTCGTAGCGCAAGCCCGCGCCGACATCCGCCCACCTGCCCAAACGGACATTGTCCCGAACTGCCGCGTAATAGCTTTTGCCGTTGATGCTGCGCGGCGTGCAGTCCGTATAAGTATTGTTGCCCGAGCGGCAGATTTGCCCCGTAACCACATTTCCCCCGCCTATGCTGACCCAATAGGGTTTGTCTTGGCTGCCGTTGGGGCTGATTTTTTGATTGCCGTTTTGAGTGGGTATTTTCGACGAATAGGCGCGGTTGGCATTTTGATAATAATAATCCTGATGGCGGAGGTCGGAACCAAAACGGTCAAAACCGAGGTTGACGCTCAGGTTGTGGCGGATTTTGGCGGTATCGAAGGATTTTTTGAATGCCGCCTGCAAGAGCCTGTGGCTTTCCCCGTAAATCACGCGGTCGGATTTGTAATAGGAAAACGGCTTGTCGGCACTCGGACGGCAATATTTGTCCGAACCGTCGGCAGAACAGTGCGTCTGCTGAAAATGATTATCCAAACCGATACCCTGCCGGTCGTAAGAGAGGCGGGCATAATCCGCCCAAGTGTCTTTATCGGCATTGGTATAGACATATTCCAAACCGTAGCGGCTTTTGGTGTGCGTCTCGTCGTAAAACACGCCCGTACCGTATTCCGCGCCCACCAGCGCACCGTTTTCGCCGTTGGTAAACAGACCGCCGTATTTGTGGTCGCCCGCGTATTTGCCGTTGCCGGACAAAGAACCCGCCTGTTTTTTATTTTCATCAAAAACCGCCTTGGTCAGGAATGCCGGAACCGTCATATCGCGCGTGTCGAAAGTTTGTTGCGTGCGTTCGAGTATGCCGCCGATGTAGTGCCGTTTGTTGTCAAAACGAAAACCCGGGCGGAACAGCCACGACCGGCTTTCGTATGAAAGCGGATCGGCGAGGAAGCGGTTGGGACCCGTGTAGTCTCGGGTGGAAACCGTTTGACGTTCGTCTTTGCCGACAACATCTTTTTTCGGATTCGCTTTACACGTTTCGTAATTCCCGCTTTCGCATTCTTCTTCAACGATGAAATTTGCGTACTGATTGGTATCCTCAACCGGCACCAGCCTGTTAAAGCTCTGAACGCCGCGTCCGGCGGCTTCGTGGGCGCGGATTTCCCCCGCGCGCCGACCCGTGTGGATCAGCAAAGCCTCCGCACCGCCGATGCGCCCCGCCAGCGCGATGGATTGGGTAAGCCCCCGGTTTTTGCCGGAATAGGCGGTTTTACTCTGAATCCCCCACTGCCTGCCTTCCCCGATAACATCGTCGGCGGTTTTGGTTTGAAATGCGACCGAGCCTGCCAATGCGCCGCTGCCTTGTTCGACCGAGTTTGAGCCTTTGCTGATTTCGACAGCTTTGACGTTTTCATACTCGATTTCATTGATTGCGCCGCTGCTGCCCGCCGTCCTCGTCCCGCCCAATGCCGCCTGCGCGGTGTAGGACTGTATTTGCGCCAAGCCGTCTACCGTCAAGGAAACGCGGTTTTTGTCCATACCGCGTATCGAATAGCCCGAGCTTGCGCCGCGCCCCTGTTCGACGACGGCGATGCCGGGGTCGTAGCGAGTCAGGTCGCGGATATCGAGTACCTGTTCCTTGCTGAGGGTGTCGGCGGTTTTGACCAATTTGCCCAAACCGGTTACTTCGTTATCGCGGCGGGTTTTCTGTTTTTTGGCTTTTACCTGTATGGTATCCAACTGTTTTTCCTGTGCTTGTCCGGCTTGCACATTTTCTGCATAAACGGGCAGCGCAGTCATCAGCGACAGGCATAAAATATTTAATCGGAACAAATGTTGCTGTTGCATAGTGTTTCCCTACTCTTCGCTTTCAGACGGCATCGGAAGGAGCGATGCCGTCTGAAGCCTTATTCTCGATTGTTCGGCAGCCGTACTTATTGCACAAGCTGTTGGCGTTTCGCACCGAATACCACGGTCGCGCTGTTGGCGGCTGACGTACCTGACCCCGAAGCGGACGGCTGCGCCTGACTGTCGCCCGGATAGGCAAACCATCCGCCCATTTCTTCGGCTTTAGGCCCGTAAAAACCGCCGGTTACAGTGGCATTGATGCTCGCTTTATGGGAGGCTTCCGTATTTTTCGGATCCAGCGCAAAGCCGCCATCACCGGTTTTCGCCGTACCTTCAAAGCCGTTGCCCTGAATCATTCCCTCAATGGTAAAGGTTGCCGCCTGCCTGTTTTCAGCGGTTAACGTGCCGGTAATTTTTTTCTCGCCAAAATTCACGGTAAAGTCCGCCCTGTTGCCACTCGTTGCATTGGAAGCATTGCCGCTCCAGCTTGTGCCGTTGGCAATATGCCCGTACCAAGACCCCCGATAAACGACGTTTTGCTCGCTTGGAATCTTGTTTTCATCGGTGCGCTCGCCTTGGAGGAACATACTTTGTGCACCCTGTGCCGTTTGGGCGGCGGTTGGGCTGCCGTTGCCGCCTTCCCCCGTATTGCCGGCAGTCTTGCGCGTCAGCAACCCGTATTTCAGATAATTGAGGTTGGAACAGCAGACTTCGACTTCATAGGTTTTTGTTTTGCCATTGGTATCACCTGCCGTATTTGAAGCGGCTTGATCGCCATTCGCCGCCGTACCTGCTTGGGTGTCTTTTTCATCGCTTTTCGGCGTGTAGGTTGTTTTGTAGGTAAAGGCTGTTCCGCCATTTGTACCTTGATTGGCTTGATTGTTCCCACTTTCGGAAGCCTCGGGCAGAAGCGGAATCATAATGCCGTCGACAACCAGTTGGGCGGCATTGCTGAAGTTGTCGAGATTTTTGATTGCTGTGCCGCCGTGCGTCAGCTCGACCGCATCCAAAACCGTGGTCAGCTTACCGTTTTCAGACGGCATAGCTGCCGCACCGCCCGATGCTGCCGCACCTGCGCCGCCTGAAGCCGCTGCGCCATTTTCCGTTTTGTCTTTGGTTTTCGCGCTGCCGACAACCGCAACTTTTTGATCGTCGCTCAAAAAGCGGAAACCCAATTCCTCACCCTTCGGACCGAAAAAGCCGCCGCTCAAAGAAGACGAGTCGGAAACAAAGGGATGTAGTTTGGTTTCTCCAGTGCCGGGCTTGTCGGTTGCCATCGCCTTGCCGTTGAAGCGGTTGCCTGTTACTTGAGCCTCAAGGCTGTAATATTGCGTGGTATGTTTGTCGCCAGTAGTAGCGTTTGTAACTCTATTATTGCGTATCAATTTACCCGTCAATTTTTTATTATTGAAATCCACTTCTAAATTTGAGGTAAAACCATAACCCTCGTGATTATTATTAAGGTCGGAATCAGTTCTATTGGAAGTTGTTTCGCCTTCATCGCCCGAAAATCCGCTGTACTTATCTCCTTGCCCTTTTGAAGTTTCAAGAATATCGTTAAATTTTTGTCCCTGTTTCGTATCGGTTACAAAATGCCACACACCTTTGTAGATAATGTTTCCAGAAGCGGGAAGTTGTCGGGAAGGTTCTTTGCCGTGATAAAAGATATAACCGTCGTCGCCGTTTTTTGCACTTTTATGTTCCCCCTGTAAGTTAAACTCTCGTTTGGCATGTTTATAAAACCAGCCGGAATAAACATATTGGAAATTTTCGTAACCTTTTGCCCAATTTTTAGGTTGGTTTACACCGTTGCCAGTGTTGCCGTTTTGATGGTTTGATTGCGCGAGATAGGGGGAAGTGTAAATATTGTTGTCGCCATTGTTTGCTTGTACTTTTGAAATGACGGATTCTTGTTTTAATGGCAGTTTCTTGGGTTCTGTCGGTAATCCTGTCGCCTCCCAATCATCATTCTTTAATTTAACCTCATTTTCTTTAGGCATTGCCATAGGATGCCAATTCCTCCGCTTGAAGCGCATTGCAAAACCGTATCCGCCTTGGTCTTTTTGGGCTTGCGGTTTTTCGGAAGAAACATCTTGATACTTTGGCGCGGGACGCGGGGCTTCGGTATCGACAGAATCAAGATCGAAACTGCCGCCGCCTCCGCCCAAACAAGCACTCAACAAAAACACCGGCAGCACCATAGCAGCCTGATTTACCAATGGATTGTTCATATAAACCCAATTCAATTAAAGAATGATAAAGATTATTATTTTATTTATTTTTAACAAATTTGCAAATACTTTTTTATTTTTTAGGGAATACACCAAAATCCCGTCATTCCCGCGCAGGCGGGAATCCGAACGCGTCCGCACGGAAACCTATATCCCGTCATTCCCACGTATATCCCGTCATTCCCACGAAAGTGGGAATCCAGGACGTTCGGTTTCGCTTGTTTTAAGTTTCGGGTAACTTCCACTTCGTCATTCCCGCGCAGGCGGGAATCCAGTGCGTTGAGTTTCAGCTATTTAGAATAAATTTTGAAACTCTAATCGCGTCATTCCCACAAAAGTGGGAATCCAGTTTTTTGAGTTTCAGTCATTCCCGATAAATTGCCTTAGCATTGAATGTCTAGATTCCCGCCTGCGCGGGAATGACGGGATTTGAGGTTTCTGTTTTTGATTTTCTGTTTTCGTAGGAATGACGGTTTAGAGTTACCCGAAACCTCAAAAAAAAAAACCGAAACCGAACGGACTGGATTCCCGCCTGCGCGGGAATGACGGGTTTCGAGATTACAGTGTATCGAGAAGGAGGGGAAACGGTGGGAGTTGTGTAAAAAATGCCGTCTGAAGCCTTTCAGACGGAATTTGCGGAGACGGGGCGTTTAATACGGCAGGGCGTTGCGGGTGCGTATGCGGATGGCGCGGACGGGGACGGTTTCCGTCCGTACCTGCCGCTACCCCAAAGACACCATTTCAATCTGCTCCATCGTCCTGCCCAGAAAACGCTCGCCGATGGTTCTGAATTTCAAAGGAATATCGCTGACGTAAAAACGGTAGTCGGGATTGTTGTTGTCGGTATTGAGCAACCCTTCCTGCGCAAGGACGCGTGCGGTTTCTTCGGCCGTCGTAATCGCGGAATCGACCAGCGCGACATTGCCCGCCTCCCTGCCGATTAAGGGCTTGAGCAAGGGAAAGTGCGTGCAGCCCAACACCAGCGTATCGATGCCGTCTGCAAGCAATGGTTTGAGGTATTCGCATACGGTCAGGCGGGTAACTTCGTGTTCCAACCAGCCCTCTTCCACCAAAGGGACGAGCAGCGGCGCGGCCTGCGTGCGGACGAGCGTGTCGGGGTTGTTCCTATGGATGGCGCGCGCATAGGCATTGCTGTTGACTGTGGTATTGGTGGCGATAATGCCGATTTTGTTGTTGCGCGTGGTTGCCAGCGCGGCTTTCGCGCCGGCGGAAATCACGTCCAAAACCGGCATATTGCCCGTCTTTTGACGGATTTTCTGCCCCGCCACCGCCGCAATCGTATTACATGCGATAACCATCGCCTTAACATCGTGTTCCAGCAGAAAATCGACAATCTGCATCGAGAAATTTTCGATGGTAGCCTTAGATTTCGTCCCGTAAGGCACGCGCGCCGTGTCGCCGAAATAAATGATGTTTTCCATCGGCAGCCGTTCCATCAGCGCGCGCACATTGGTCAAACCGCCGATTCCCGAGTCAAAAACGCCGATGGGTCGCTGCCTGCCGATATTTTCCATCCTTTTTCCAATCCGTCCTAAACATACAATCCGCGTATTGTACACGCGCCGCTTTTTCTTGACAGCCATGCCGTCTGAAAGCAGGATGCGGATTTGGCTGTTATAATGCTCGGAAAAGAAGCATCCGCCCCTCGGGTGCAAAGTTTGTAAAACCTGCAAAACTGCCCATAATACCCCAAACCTTACAACAAACCGTTTCCATGTCTGATTTTCCCCCCGTTTCCCGATTCCTTGCCGACGAAGCTGCCACACTCGATTTGGGTGCGGCGTGGTCTTCCCGTTTAAACGCACCGCTGGTCATTTATCTCGAAGGGGATTTGGGTGCGGGCAAAACCACGCTGACACGCGGAATCCTACGCGGACTCGGTCATCGGGGACCGGTCAAAAGCCCGACTTACGCCATCGTCGAATCCTATCCGCTGAAACCCTTTACCCTGCATCATTTCGACCTCTACCGTTTCACCACGCCCGAAGAATGGGAAGATGCCGGATTGGACGAACTGTTTGCCGCAAACAGCGTCTGCCTGATCGAATGGCCGCAACAGGGAGGCGAATTTACCCCGCCTGCCGACATCACCACAACATTGACACACGACGGCGACGGCAGAAAATGCCTGCTGACCGCCCATACCGAACGAGGACGTGAAAGCCTGCCGCTATGACCAAACTGACACGAAGACAAATCATCCGCCGCACCGCCGGCACACTGTTCGCCCTAAGCCCCATCGCATCCGCCGTTGCCAAAACGGTACGCGCACCACAATTCACTGCCGCACGGATATGGCCGTCGCACACCTACACCCGCCTGACGCTGGAAAGCACCGCCGCGCTCAAATACCAACACTTCACGCTCGACAACCCGGGCAGGTTGGTCGTCGATATACAAAACGCAAACATCAATACCGTATTGCACGGACTGTCTCAGAAAGTCATGGCAGACGACCCCTTTATCCGCAGCATACGCGCGGGTCAGAACACGCCGACCACCGTCCGCCTCGTCATCGACCTGAAACAATCCTCACGCGCACAAGTCTTTTCCCTCCCCCCTGTCAGCGGCTTTAAGAACCGCCTCGTTATCGACCTCTATCCGCACGGAATGGATCCCGACGATCCGATGATGGCGCTGCTTAACGGCAGCCTGAACAAAACCCTGCGCGGCTCTCCGGAAGCCGACCTCGCCCAAAACACCACGCCCCAACCCGGGCGCGGCAGAAACGGGCGCAGACCCGTCATTATGATCGACCCCGGACACGGCGGCGAAGACCCCGGTGCCATCAGCCCGGGCGGCCTACAGGAAAAACATGTCGTCCTATCCATTGCCAGGGAAACCAAAAATCAGTTAGAAGCATTAGGCTACAATGTATTTATGACGCGCAACGAAGATGTGTTCATCCCGTTGGGCGTGCGTGTCGCCAAAGGGCGCGCACGGCGGGCGGACGTATTTGTCTCCATCCACGCCGATGCCTTCACCAGCCCCTCCGCGCGCGGAACCGGGGTTTATATGTTGAACACCAAAGGCGCGACCAGCTCTGCCGCCAAATTCTTGGAACAAACCCAAAATAATGCCGACGCAGTCGGCGGCGTACCGACCAGCGGCAACCGCAATGTCGATACCGCCCTGCTCGACATGACCCAAACCGCCACGCTGCGCGACAGCCGCAAACTCGGCAAACTGGTGCTTGAAGAATTGGGCAGGCTCAACCACTTGCACAAAGGCAGGGTGGATGAAGCCAATTTCGCCGTTTTGCGCGCACCCGATATGCCGTCTATCCTGGTCGAAACCGCCTTCCTGTCCAACCCTGCCGAAGAGAAGCTGCTGGGCAGCGAATCCTTCCGCCGGCAGTGCGCCCAATCCATTGCCTCGGGCGTCCAACGCTACATCAACACTTCCGTATTGAAGCGGGGTTGATTCCGAAAAATAAATGCCGTCTGAACATTTTTCAGACGGCATTTTTGTACACTTTCCTCAACGGTTCGATCCCTGCACCATATCAATCAGAAACAGGCGACAATCGAGGTTGCCGTTATAAAGTGGGATTTTGCGTTTTGGCGACAGGCGCATGAATTTGGGCATTTCCCTGTCGCCGGTAAACATGCCGACCCGCCAGCCGGCATAGTGTTTTTTCAACCACGTACCCAACTGCGGATAAAGTGCCTGCAAAGCGTGGACTTCCTCAAGGCGCACACCGTAGGGCGGATTAGACACCATGATGCCGTTTTCGCCGTTCGGACGGACGGATTGCGCGTCGGCAACGCTGAAGGAAACGATGTCGTCCACTTCGGCACTGCGTGCGTTGGCCAATGCCGTCTGAATGATGCGGCGGTCGTTGTCGCTGCCTGCAATCGGGGCGCGGACGGGGCGGGTTTGCGCTTCGGCGCGGCGGCACAAATCCGCCCACAGCGTTTTATCGAAATTTTGCAGTTTTTCAAAACCGAAGCGGCGCATCATACCCGGCGCGCGGCGGGCGGCAATCCAAGCGGCTTCGATAGCAATCGTGCCGCTGCCGCAAAACGGGTCTTGAAACGGCTGCGTGCCGTCGTAGCCTGCCGAGAGCAGCAGTCCGGCGGCAAGGTTTTCGCGCAGCGGTGCTTCGCCGGTATCGAGACGGTAGCCGCGTTTGAACAAGGCTTCGCCCGAAGTGTCGATGAAGATTTCGACATTGCGTTCGTCCAAAAAGGCGTGGATGCGGACATCGGGCGCAGCTTTGTCCACGCTCGGACGTGCGTCGTAAATGTCGCGGAAAGCGTCGCAGACGGCATCTTTGACAGTCAGTCCGACAAATTGGATGCTCTTAACGTTGGCACGCTTTGCCTCGATTTTGACTTTGAACGTCTGCTGCAAGGTAAACCAGTTGAACCAGTTGATGTTTTTGGCAAGTTTGTAGATGTCGCGCTCATTGCGGTATGTACCTTTGGTCAGACGCAGCAGGATACGGCTGGCAGTACGCGAATGCAGGTTGGCGGCGTAGGCCTGTTCCAATCCGCCCCGGCAGGAAACGCCGCCGTCAAACGCTTGAACATCGGTACAGCCGAGGCTTCCGAGTTCTTGAGATAAAACGGTTTCCAAGCCGCGCGGGCAGGTGGCGAAAAGTGTATATAAAGTATTCATAGCGTGTCCTTTCCGGACGGATGTTCCGGCAATGGCGGATTGAAAGGTTTATTCGGCGGTAAATGCCGTCTGAAATGTCCGGCTGCCGATTGTAATGTCCGCCGTAAAATCGCGCCTGCCTTCGACACAGACGGGCAGGCGGATGCGTGCTGCCTGCCAAGTCCCCGACGGTTGCCGCTCGAACATATAGCGGTTGAACCCCATATCCATATTTTTCATACTGAAGCTGATACTGACCTGTTCCGTGCCGATGGGTGCGTGTTCGATATAAATATCAAACGGTTTTTTGGTTGAAACGGCGGCGGCGCGGACGCGGCTTCCGTCCGGCAGCGTGCAACCTTCGGTCAAATCGCATTGCGCCGCCACGGCTTGCGGCTGCTGCGCCTGCCACCATTGCAACAAAACAAGCTTGAAGGCGGCAAAGGCAATCAGCAGCAATGCGGCAAGCAGTAATTTGCGGTTTTTAGCCATTTCCGTTCCCCATTTTTTCATCGGCCAACACGGCGTGTGCGCCCGCCGCCAGCCATTGCCCGCCGCAATGCGATGCCGTCTGAACGTCGGCGGCAACGACCAGCGGCACGGATACGCCGTGCTTCAACACTTCGTCCACCGCTGCGGCTTGTGCGGCATTACCGACTCGCCAGACGACCACATCTGCGCCCTTTTCCTGCGCCTGCCTCCATTGTTCGCGGGTCTGCACCATCATCCACACGCTGTCGGCGTGTTCGGGTCTGTCCTGCCATTGCGCCGCCTCCATCAAAACGTTCGCACCGCTTCCCTCTGCCGAACCCAAAGGCAGGACGCGGTACGCGCCCATACTGTTTTCGCCGTGCAAACCCGTTTTCAGGCTGCCGTACAAACGGCGCGGGACGGACAGCGAACGCAAAAGCGCGCCGTTGGCGGGCAGCATGGGGGCAACGGTAAAATCACCCGCCTTCTGCCACGACCATGCCTGTCCTTCGCGCGATTGCGGTTCGCCCGTCCATTGGTCGGGGTTTACCCATAGGAATTTCAGGCAGACATGCGCGTGTTCGTAGGAATGGATTTTGGTCAGCCAAGGCGTGGCGGCGAGGATGCGGATGCCGAGTTCTTCTTCAAACTCGCGTTGCAGGGCTTGGAAGTCGGTTTCGCCCGCTTCGACCTTGCCGCCGGCAAATTCCCAATATCCGGCATAGGGCTTGCCTTCNGGGCGCGAGCNGAGCAGGTAGTTGCCGTCTGAATCAAGCAGGATGCCGGCAACGACGCGGATAAGGGGGCGGGTGTCTTGGATCATGGCGGGTATGCGGNTGGTCGGTCGGAGTGCAAATGAGGGACGGGCAATGCCGTCAACGGGTTTGCCGCATTTCAGACGGCATTATTTTTCGGCAACGGCAAATGCCAATACGGTGTCTTCTTCGTCGCTCATGCTGAGGCTGACGCGGCTGATGCCTTGTTCTTCCAGCCATTCGGAAAGGGAGGGGGCATAGAAAAATTCGGGTTTGCCCAATGCGTCATGCCCGATGCCGATGTTGCGGAAGGAAACCGCGCCGCGTATGCCCGTGCCGACGGCTTTGGCGAAGGCTTCTTTGGCGGCAAAGCGTTTGGCGAGGTAGTTGACGGGTTTGCCCGCCTGCGGAAATTCAAGCAGCTCTTCCGGAGTGAGGATACGCACGGCAAATGCTTGTCCGAACTTTTTGCTCAGGCGGACGATGCGTTTGAGGGAAACAATATCTGTGCCGATGCCGTAAATCATATTTGCGCTCCTTTGTCGTGAAATGCCGTCTGAAACGGTTTGCCTGCCCTTAAGGCAGCAGCCTTGCCCTGAACATCGCCTCCTTCATCTGGCGCACGGCCTCGGGCAATCCGAGGAAAAGTGCCTGCGAAATCAGCGAATGCCCAATGTTCAGCTCGCGGATGGCGAGGATTTGGGCGATGGGGGTAACGTTGTGTATGGTCAGTCCGTGTCCGGCGTTGACGACCAAGCCCAAATCGCTGGCAAAATGCGCGCCGTTTTGCAGACGCTCGAATTGCTTGATTTGTTCGGCGTGGCTGCGTGCATCGGCGTATGCGCCGGTGTGCAGCTCGATAACGGGTGCGCCGACATCACGGGCGGCTTGGATTTGCTCGTTGTCGGCATCGATAAAGAGCGAGACTCGGATGCCTGCGTCGGTCAGGATTTTGGTGAACTCGGCAATTTTTTCTTGTTGCGCCAATACGTCCAAACCGCCTTCGGTCGTGATTTCCTGACGTTTTTCAGGCACGATGCACACGTCTTGCGGCATGACTTTGAGTGCGTTTTCCAGCATTTCTTCAGTCAACGCCATTTCAAGGTTCAGGCGCGTGCGGATGGCGTTTTTAACGGCGAACACGTCCGCGTCTTTGATGTGGCGACGGTCTTCGCGCAGGTGCATGGTAATCAAATCCGCACCGTGCGTTTCCGCGACCAATGCCGCTTCCACAGGGCTGGGATAAGTCGTGCCGCGCGCGTTGCGGACGGTGGCGATGTGGTCGATGTTGACACCCAAAAGCATAATGTTTCCTTTTCTCTTCGTTTTTCTGTTTGACGGCATGGTGCGGGCGCAGCTACGCGGTATTGCGGTCGAACTGCCTTATCTGTTCCAACACCTGCCGCGATTTCAGCCCTTCGGGCAACAGGTGGCGGATAAAAAGCCGTGTGATTTTCAATGCCTGTTGCAGGCTTTCGGCGGTGCGGAAACTGCCTTCGCGCAAATCGATCAGGCTTTGCCCTTCGACAATTGCGCCGGCCTCGTGCGAAAGCGCGTCCGTGTCCCGGCATACGGGCATGACCGCCTCTTCGGGCATCAGCCGGTAGGTTTTGTCCGCCAAAATATCGCCGCCCGTACCGTCGGCGTGCAAATCGGGGGCAACGCCCAAGGCATTGAGCAGCTTCCACTCGAAGCAGCGCAAATCGGCAATGTGGTTGGCTTCACGGCACACCGCCTCCATCACTTCCGCCAACGCGTCGTACAGTTCGGGCATCGGATCTTCGCGCGCGGTCAGTTTTAAAACCAGCTCGTTCACATACAATCCGCCAAACAACGCCCTGCCCTGCGGCTGCCGCCAACCGCCGACCCATTCGGCGCGGTGAAGGGTTTTGAGTTCCTGACTGCCGTACCACGACACGCTGACAGGGACGAACGGAACCAATACGCCGCGCAGCTCGCTCTGCCGTTTGCGCGCGCTGCGCGCCAGCAAAGCCACACGCCCGTAACGGCGGCTGAATGCTTCAACCCACAGGCTGCTTTCGCGCCAAGGCGAAGATGCCAGCATAAAAACGGGTTCGTGGTTGACTCGGTATTCGGACATAATCGTTGGGGGAATGCCGTCTGAACGCTGCCGCAACTACAAAACGGCAGTCGGATACGAACCAATGATTTTGACAAACGAAGCGCGCCCGCCCAACTGTTTTAATGCCGTCTGAACCTTGTCATCCGTCCGGTGTCCCTCGATATCGATAAAGAACAGGTATTCCCACAACGCCGCTTTTCCGGGACGGCTCTCAAACTTGGTCATGGAAATGCCTGATTCGGTCAGGGGTTGCAGCAGCGAGGCAACCGCGCCTGCCCGGTTGGGTGCGGAAACGACCAGCGAGGTTTTGTCGCTGCCGCCAGCACCGGTTTCATGATGACCCATAACCAGGAAGCGCGTGGTGTTGTTCGTCTCATCCTCAATGCACTCAGCAACGGGGCTGAGTCCGTAGATTTCCGCCGCAGTACGCCCGGCAATGGCGGCAACCGTACCGTCGTCCGATTCGGCAACCAGCCTTGCGGCTTCGGCATTGCTAGACACGGCAATCCGCTCGGCGTTGGGAAGGTGTCTGCCCAGCCAGTCGTTGCACTGCGCCAACGCCTGTGCGTGCGAAAATACTTTGGTGATGCCTTCGGTACTACTGCTGTTTTTACGCAGAAGGTTGTGGTGTATGCGCAAGACAACTTCGCCGCAAGCCTGCAATGCGGTAACGGCAAGCAGGTCTAACGTGCGGCCGACCGAGCCTTCGGTCGAATTTTCCACGGGGGCGACCAGATAATCCGCCTGACGCGTTTCAACCTGTTTGAAGCAGTCGTCTATGGTCGGACACGTCATAGTGTGTGCGGCATGACCGAAATGCTTAATCGCCGCCTGTTGGGTAAACGTACCCTGCGGTCCCAGATAGGCGATGGTCAGCGGGCGTTCTACGGCGAGGCACTCGCTCATCACTTCCCNGAACAGGCGGGCGACTGATTCGTCGGGCAGCGGGCCTTTGTTCAAATCCTGAATGCGGCGCAACACGGCAACCTCGCGTTCCGCGCGGTATACCGCGCCCGTGCCTTTCAGGTCGCCGATGGCGTGTGCGTGTTGCGCGCGTTCGTTGAGCAGGCGCAGGATTTCCGCATCGATGGTGTCGATGGCGTTGCGGTGGGGAAGGAGGAGTTCGTCGATGTGATGGGACATGATTTTGTCTGAATGGTAATTTATCGTGCATTCTAACATCAAATGCCGTCTGAAACGGTTTCAGACGGCATTTTCCGTTAAAGGTATTCGCTTTGCCCGTTTTCTTTCCACGCACGATGCGAGCAGAGCCACAGAAGCGCAATGCCGCAAGAGGTGGACGCGGTCATGGTTGCCGCCATCACGGTTGCCGAACCGTCGTGCAAGAAGGTCGCCGCCATACCTACCCCCGCGCCGATTAAAGATTGGAATACACCCAATACGGCGTTTGCGCTGCCGCCCTCTTCTTTGAAATAAGACATAAAGCATGCCTGCGTGTTCGCGCCGACCAGACCCTGCGTACCGACGGAAAACATCACGCACGCAACCAGCAACCAAAACGGGGGCAGCCCGAAAAACAGCACGGCGGCGAGTTGGGACAGGTTGGCGGCAAACTGAACGACAATCCCCCACAGCAGGATGCTTTGCGGATGCGCGCCGGTTTTGAGCCGCCACGCAGTAACGCGGTTGAAAAACATCATCGTGATGATGTTGAGCGCAAACGCCCAAGCGTATTGATGCGGCGTAACGCGGTAAAGTTGCTGGTACACGAAGGACGATTCGGTCAAAAAAACAAACATCGAGCCGAAACTGAATGCTTGGAAAAACAGATACCCCATCGCGGCGCGTGTTTTCAAAACACGTTTAAACCGCCCAGCCACCAGCCCGAACACGTCCCGTCTGATTTTGCCGCCGACGGCAGGCTTGGGCAGGAAATATTGCACCAAACCGAGCAACACCAGCGAATAAGCCGCCAGAAAAACAAAAATCGCCTGCCAGCCACCCAAGCCCTGCAACAATGCGCCGACCATGGGCGCGACAAGCGGCACAACCATCAGAATGATGCCGATAAGGGCAAACATCTGCGCGGCTTTCCGCCCTGAATAATAATCGCGCACCATCGCACCGACGATGACCACAGTCATGCCTGCGCCGAACGCCTGTACCGCACGCAGGTTAAGGAGCTGTTCGGCACTTGAGGCAAATGCGATGGCGGCAACGGCAAGGCAATATACAATCAAACCGGTCAGGGCGACGGGTTTGCGCCCTTTGATGTCGGACACCGAACCGCCGACCACCTGCCCGAACGCCGTGCCGAACATAAACAAACTCAGGCTCGGTTCGATACGGTGAACATCCGCGTTCAGCGACTGCGCCATTTCGGGAATCGCGGGCAAGTAGGCATCGATGGAAAACGGCATCAGCGCGACCAGCATCGCCATCAAAACCGCCATCAGTTTTTCGTTCATCGGAGGAAGGGTCGGAGACATGGTTTTTCCGTTCAAATCAAATAAAGAAACCGTCGCAAACGACGGTCGGTACGGGCGCAAGTTTAACATATCGGACGGCGGGGCAAAACCGGAGGATATGCCGTCCGAAACCGCTTCAGACGGCATTGCCGTTTTGCGCATCCCTGCGCGACAGCCAGCCGGCGGCAAATGTGGCGGCGATGACGACAAACACGCCCAAGGCGGACACGGGCGATAAATATTCGCCCAAAATCAAAACCGCCAACAACACGCCGACGACGGGTTCGAGCGAAATCAACAGTCCCGACGCGTTTGCCGGAACACGGCTCATGCCTTTATTCCACAGCCAATAGGCATACCAGCTGCACCCCACGCCCAAATACAGCAGCGACACCACGCCCTGCCAACTCCAATGCACGGTATAACTCTGTGCCAAGGCAAGCGAAAACGGCAGGCACATCAGCGATGCAGCGGCAATGGAAACAGATGTGAATGCCGGTGCGCCGATGCGGGCCACCAACCTTTGCGTCGGACGCATAGCGGCACAAAAGCCCGCACCCGCCAACAACACCAGCAGGCAGCCGAACCAGCCGACTTCGCCGCCCTCTTCCGCCCCGCCCACCATCAGCAGCGCAATGCCGACAAACGCTGCCGCGCCGCATATCCAATGATAGGCACGGGCTTTGTCGTTGAAGAAAAAGTGTCCGATAAACACCATCAGCAGCGGCTCGAGTCCGACGATGGTCGATGCACTGGCGGCAGACGTATATTTCAGTCCGACAAACTGCAGCATCAGGGTAAATACATAAGTGATGAAGGATACCGCCAGCAGGGGCTTCCATTCCCTGCGCGGAATCTTGCCGATATACCGGCGGCAGACGGGCAGCACCAGCAGTGCGGCAATCAGCAGGCGCACGCCGACCATCAGTGCCGGATCGATGACGGCATAGGCGTATTTGGCGGCAATAAACGAGCTGCTCCAGATAATCAGGGCGAAGATTTGGTAAAACATTTCAACTTATTCGGCTTAAAAACTGTGTTTGTTGGCGGAGGGGCGGATGGGAAGTTTCACCACCGGCGGGGCAAAACAAACCGCCTGCCGGTTTCAGACGGCATCCAAAACCATGTGTTTTAAAGCAGGCAGCCTGCTGCGGACGCTGTTCAGCCTGCCTGCATCGATGTCTGCCGTAACGATGCCTTCGCCCTCGGGCAATACGTCCAACACGTCGCCCCACGGATCGACAATCATACTGTGTCCGAACGTGCGCCTGCCGTTTTCGTGCACCCCGCCCTGCGCCGCCGCCACAACATAACATTGGTTTTCGACGGCACGCGTACGCAAAAGCAGCTCCCAGTGCGCCTTGCCCGTCGTATGGGTGAATGCCGCCGGAAGCATCAATACGTCAAACGGCAGCTGGCAGCGGAAAAATTCGGGAAAGCGGACATCGTAACAAATACCTGCCGCCACCGGCACGCCCTCTGCCGACAAGTGCGGCACTTCCTGCCCCGCGCGGATGGTATCAGCTTCGGCATAGCGTTCGCCCAAACCGGAAAAACCGAAGAGGTGCATTTTGTGATACAGACCCGTTCTTACTCCGTCCCGTCCGTACACCAACAGCGTATTCATCACCTTGCCCGCCTCGCTGCTTTGCAGCGGCACGGTTCCGCCAAACAGCACCACGCCGCACGCTTTCGCCGTTTCACTCAATGCCGTCTGAAAGCGTCCGCCGCCCAAAGGCTCGGCAAGCGCAAGTTTGTCGGTATCGTTTGCGCCCATCAGCACCCAATATTCGGGCAACAGCACCCAATCCGCACCGCACTGCGCCGCTGTTTTAACCAAACGCCTCATGGTTTCGATATTTTTATGGGGAGACAGCCCGGAAACCATCTGCACGGCGGCTATTCTGATTTTGTCCACTTTTCCTCCTTTACCCGCCCATCTTGCGGGATATTCCGCCGATACGCTACCATGACGGTACTTTGCGAAAGTTTTTTACACAAATGCACATTTTGAACCATATCGTCCTCGTCGGCGTAGGGCTGATCGGCGGTTCGTTCGTCCTAGACCTCAAGAGACAGGGGCTCGTCCGTACCGTTACCGGCATCGACACCGACCGCGACAACCTGCAACGTGCGCTGGAACGCGGCGTGATTGACCGGGCTTCCGCCGTCATCGATAAAAACAGCATCGCCGATGCGGATTTGATTGTTATCGCCACGCCCGTTGCCTCCGTCTCCGGCATCTTAACCGCGCTTGCACCCGTTTTACCCGCCCACGCTTGGATTTCCGATGTCGGCAGCACCAAAATCTCCGTTATCAAGGCTTTCCGACGCTGCCTGCCCGACAGCATTTACCGCTGTATTGCCGCCCACCCGATTGCCGGCTCCGACCGAAGCGGGGCAGATTCGGCGCAGTACGGCCTGTTCCAAAATAGAAAACTCATCATCACACCACACGGCGGCGAAGATTCAGACGGCATCTCATTGATAGAAAACCTATGGCGCGCCGTCGGGGCCGAAATTTATACGATGGACGCGCAAAAACACGATGCGGTTTTTGCCGCCGTCTCTCATATGCCCCACCTTGCCGCCTTCGCCTATGTCCACCAGCTCTTCGACCACCCCGACGGAAAGGCGTATCTGAAATTTGCCGCCACGGGCTTTCAGGACTTTACCCGCACCGCGTCCAGCCACCCTGCCGTGTGGGCGGACATCTGTCTTGCCAACAGGGACAACCTGTTGGAGCTGATTCGGGGCTTGGGCAGGCAGTTGGACACTTTGGAAACCATCCTGCTTAACCGGGACCGCCCCTCCCTGTACCGCTATTTTGAAGAAGCCAAAGCCACGCGCGACGGCTGGTCTGATGAGAATTGATGTTCAGACGGCATCCCACCCAAGCCAAAACCGCCGCAGACCAGAAATCTGCGGCGGTTTTACTCAACCGGGCCTGCCGTCCGAACGCGGACGGAACAGCCAAGGAATGTACTTCCACGCATACAGCAAAAGCGCGATGGCAAACAAAACCGAAGACGTGCGGATACTGTGCGTGTAGGCAGTGCCGGAAGAAAATACGGCAACCATACGGACGGCGGTTGCCGCCATCATCAGCCAAAATGCGACCGGAACGGATTTAGGCGGCGGATAAATGGGATTGCCTGTATGACCGAGCGCGGTACGCGCCATCATGCCCAAAGTCAACACGCCGATACCGCCCACACCGATCAGATGCACGCCCAAATTGAGGAAGGCAGGTTTGAAATAAGACACGCCGACCGCAATCAGCCCCAATCCGGTAAACAGATAACCGGCAAACAGAATCCACAGCATCGGCTCTTTCAACACGGGCTTATACCACCAACGGTAAACCTGCACGGTAAAGATCACGCCTGCCGCAAAGGCAAAAACGGCAGACAGCCAAGCCAACACACCGTGCGCCATCAGCATGGCAGTCAGCATGGGCAACCACAGCGAAGCCTGCGCAACCCATTTCGGACTGGGAATCTGCGGCACATTCAAACGTTTGGACGTAAAAAACGAAATAATCCGCATCCCAATCAGGCCGATAAAGCCCGACACCATAATCAGCCCCGACTGCAAACCGCCCAACAGCCCCTCAAAATTACCGTTGTGAAGCTGGACGTGAAACGCCGCATGCGTGCCGCCCAACACAAATATTGCGAATACGGCGACATAGTTGCGTCGATTCTGTGAACGGATAACGGGCAAAGCCATGCACACCGCGCCATACCAGAAAAACAGCGTACCGAGTATGCCGCTTGCCGCCGCACCCCAACCCGGGATAAAGACGGCAATCCGCGCAGCCAACCAAAAGGCGGTCAACCCGACCAGAACGCCGCCCCTCGTAGGCGGCTGCCCCGTCCAAGTGGCGACGGCGGTCAGCAGGAAGGCGATGACGACGAGACCGGCATAACCCCAGATCATTTCATGCGCGTGCCAATAGAAACCGGACAGTTCGTACGTCCCCTTGTAGCCGAAACCCCACAGCAATACGGACAATGCGCCGTACAGTGCCGCCAGCGAATAAAACGGGCGGAACGCCATTGCCCAGACGGGGTGCTTGGTAAATGCATTCATGTGTGTTCCTTATTCTTCATTAATATATTTACCCCTCCGAACCGGCAGGTTCAGACGGCAAAAAAGGTTCTACGGCAGGAAACAATTCGCGTTCTTCAAACCGCGCATGATCGCGAAGCGTTACGGCAAAATCCGTGTTCCATACTTTGCTCCCGTATTCGGGTTCCGCCATCATCTGCCGCAGTTTGGCATGGTCCCTCTCGAAACGGGCTTTAAGCTCGGGGGCAATATTCTGCCAAACGGGAGCGAACATGGTTTCTTCTTCGCGAAAATGAACTTCCAGCTCGGCAAAATGGGGCTCGAGCTCGTTCCGATGTTCCTCTTCCGGCGTACGCAACAAGCGTACGCACAGGGAAAGCGAATGGTGATGCTCGCGCGAAAGTCCAATAAGTGCCGAATGTCGTTTCAACGGTTTCATGATTTTGAGTTATAATAATAAATTATCAAACGGTAGCCCGCCTGTTTCAGATGGCATACTGCCGCGAACAGGCTGCATTCTACCGCCCTGACTGACAAAGTTTCAACCTTTAAGGTATTTTCTGTGAAACTTGGGCAACGACAATAAAAATAACGAACCATACTGGAAAAATCATGTATCTGACCCAACATACGGACTACGGTCTGCGAGTCCTCATCTATGCCGCCATCAATGACGATATGCTTGTCAATATCGGCACCATTGCCGAAACATACGACATTTCCAAAAGTCATTTAATGAAGGTGGTTACTTCGCTGGTCAAAGGCGGGTTCTTACACAGCATACGCGGAAAAGGCGGTGGACTGAGGCTTGCCGCACCACCCGACTGCATCAATATCGGTGCGGTCGTCCGTCACCTCGAACCGATGCAGTTGGTCGAATGCATGGGACCGAACAATGAATGCCTGATTACACCGTCCTGCCGCCTGACAGGCATACTCGGCGGCGCGATAAAGTCGTTTTTTACCTATCTGGACGGCTTCACACTCCAAGACCTGCTCGACAAACCGACTTACGACTTGCTCTACGAGCCGAAAATCCCGATTGTGACGAAAAATTGAAGCTGCAAAAATGCCGTCCGAACCCGTTTTCAGACGGCATTTTATTTGATGTTTCAGACGGATATTCCGCCTGGGCACGATATGTGCCGACATTTCGGATTTCTACCGGCGGCGGATATGATGCCGTCTGAACGGTTTATGCTTCAGACGGCATCTGTTGTCCTACAAACCGAACACTGCCGTATCGCCGCAACCTTGGCGCACCAATTCCGTACCGTCGGTCATGTCGATGACGGTAGTCGGATCGGTTCCGCACCAGCCGCCGTCAATCACCAAATCGACGGCATGCTCCAAGCGGGCGCGTATTTCATAAGGGTCGGCCAGCGGCTCGCCGTCTTCGGGCAGCATCAGGGTGCAGCTTAAAAGCGGTTCGCCCAACTCCTCCAGCAGGGCTTGTGCAATGGCATTATCGGGAATACGCAGCCCGATGGTTTTGCGTTTCGGGTGCAGGGTGCGCGCCGGCACATCCTTCGTCGCCTGTAAAATAAAAGTATAAGGCCCGGGTGTAGCGGCTTTAAGCTGACGAAACTGTACGTTGTCGATTTTGGCATATGTACCCAACTCGCTCAAATCTGCGCACATCAGGGTCAGGTGGTGTTTCAAATCGATTTTTCGGATGGAGAGTATGCGTTCCATCGCCGCCTTATCGCCGAGTTTGCAGCCCAAGGCGTAACACGAATCGGTCGGATAAACCACCACGCCGCCTTTATTGACGATTTCGACCGCCTGCCTGATGAGGCGTTCTTGGGGGTTGTCGGGATGAATAGCAAAAAACTGTGCCATAGTTTGCGTCCTTATCGTCATGTTTTCCGTATTGTACGCCCAAAATCCAAACAAAATGCCGTCTGAAAATTTCAGACGGCATTTGATGCTTACAACCATCAACCCAAATACCAGAATTTCAGTGCCCACAATACGGCAACAATCCATACCATAGGCGGAACATCCCCGGTTCGGCGACACAAAAGTTTGACTACGGCATAACTGATGAAGCCGAAAGCGATGCCGTCTGCAATCGAATAAGTAAACGGCATGAAGACAATGGTCAGGAATGCGGGTGCGGCTTCCGTCATATCGTCCCAATCGATGTCCCTCGCGCTGCGGAGCATCTGCGTGCCGACATAAAGCAGGGCGGGTGCAGTAGCAAAAGCGGGAACACTTTTCGCCAATGGGGAGAACATCAGACACGCCAGCATCAATACGCCGACGGTAACCGCCGTCAGACCGGTACGCCCACCCGCCGATACGCCCGCCGCACTTTCCACATAGGGCGTGGTTGAAGAAGTACCCAAAGCCGCACCCGCCACAATAGCGGTTGAATCGGCCAACAGTGCACGCTTCAAACGTGGCAGCTTACCGTCCACCAGAAGTCCGGCACGATGCGATACACCGACCAGTGTTCCGGTACTGTCGAACAGATCGACCAGGAAAAAGACGAAAATCACGCTGACCATGCTAACAGTAAACAACCCTTTAAAATCCATCTGCATAAAAGTCGGCGCAATGCTCGGTACTTCGCCTATTACCCCGTGGAATTCATTCAAACCCATCAGGCTGGCGATAACAGTAATGGTCAAGATGGTAATGATGATTGCACCTTGAATGCGGAAGTATCCCAAAACAACCACCATGGCAAAACCGAACAGTGCCAACAACGCAGACGGTTGATGAATATCGCCCAAACCGACCAAGGTTGCCGGATTGGCAACGATAATACCCGCACCTTTCAGGGAAATTAGTGCCAAAAACAAACCGATACCGGCAGCAATCGACATTTTTAAACCCATAGGCAAAGCATTGACCAACATTTCCCTGATTTTGAAAAAGCTAAACAGGATGAAAATCAAACCTGAAATAAATACCGCACCCAAAGCCACCTGCCAAGGCACACCCATACCTTTAACGACCGCAAAGGTAAAATACGCGTTCAAACCCATACCCGGGGCAAGCGCAATCGGATAGTTGCCGATAAAACCCATGACAAAACAGCCGATGGCGGATGCAATACAGGTGGCGACGAATACCGCCCCCATATCCATTCCGGTCTCGCCCAAAATCAGGGGATTGACGATAACGATGTAGCACATCGTCAAAAAGGTCGTCAAACCTGCCATCAACTCGGTACGCACCGTCGTACCGTTTGCCTTCAGGTTAAAAACCCTATCCAGCAATGTTTGTTTTGAAATATCCATATCTAGCAGTCCGTTTCAAGTAAAAAATCTGAACCCGCACACCGCAAACCGCACAGGATTCGGCATATTGAAAAATATACCTCCCAAATCGGGAAAACCGGTTCGGGAGGCAATAGGTTTACGGCAAACGGCACATTATTTGTCTGAATTGTGTTGACGACGCAAAATTGCAGGGATTTCAAAATCGTCAAGGACAGACTGATTATCGAAATCCGCAGCCGTCAGATTCATGGTACGGATGCCGCGATTAGTGCGAATCATACCTTCTACATTGTAGCTTTGCGCCTGTTTGGATGAGGAAACCGATTCAGTTTCTCTGACCGGAGCGGCTTCAACCGCACCTTTTTCTTTCAAACCGGTTGCAATAATAGTAATCCGGATTGCATCTTCACTCATGGTTTCGTCTTCTGCAGCACCAAATTTGCATTCCAAATCAGGATGCGCGCTTTGGTTGACGATTTTCATAACCTCGGACAGCTCGGACATTTTCAGACAACCGGGTGCGGTCGTGATATTGACAAGCACGCCGCGCGCACCGTCCAACGTCACATCATCCAACAACGGGCTGGAAATGGCCTGATCGGTTGCCATGCGGGCACGGTCTATACCTTGGGCATAACCCGAACCCATCATGGCGATACCGCGATTACTCATCACGGTTTTCACATCTGCAAAATCGAGGTTGATGATTTCGCTCGGACAAGTAACCACTTCGGAAATGCCGGCAACGGCATCACGCAATACATTGTCAGCGGCACGGAAGGCTTCGCGCATGGTTACGTCTTCGCCTAAAGCCGTCATCAATTTGTCGTTCGGGATAATAATCAGCGAATCGACGTGTTCTTTCAACTGTTCCAGACCTGCCTGTGCGACATGGACGCGTTTGCCTTCATATGCGAACGGCCGGGTAACCACAGCAACCGTCAAGATACCCAGCGATTTGGCGATTTCGGCAACAACCGGAGCCGAACCGGTACCGGTACCGCCGCCCATGCCGGTCGTAATAAAGAGCATGTTTGCACCGCGAATGGCTTCTTCAATGGCTTCCCTATCCTCTTGGGCGGCCGCGCGGCCAATATCGGGATTGGCACCCGCACCCAAACCGCGTGTCAGATTCGTACCCAACTGGATTCTCTTCGCCGCATGGTTTTTTGCCAAAGACTGCGCATCCGTATTGGCACTGATAAACTCCACACCGCGCACATTGTTGGCAACCATGTTATTGATTGCATTGCAACCTCCGCCGCCCAATCCGATTACTTTAATCACCGCAGGGCTGACTGCCGATTCTGCCACGTCGTAAACAAATTCCATTGAAAAACTCCTGCTCGCCCATTCAGAGGACGGTTGAAAATAAATTATTATTTATTATTATATAAGAAGTATCTTGTTACTTGCAAAATACTTCTTACCCAGTCAAACGGCAACCTGTCTGTTTAGAGATTGTTTTCAAACCACCTCTTCAACCTTGCCCACAAACCACTGCCGGCTTCTTCTTTGTCTTGCACTATTCCGCCTTGCTGCTGCACATGGACACCTTCCAAACTGCGTGCTGCCTGAAGCAGTCCAATGACAGTAGAGTAGCGCGGCGTACGGACGCGCTCGGAAACGCCGCCCATCTCCTGAGGTATGCCGATACGTACGGGCAGTTCGAATACTTCTTCGGCAAGTTCTTCAATACCGGACAGCATGGACGTACCACCGGTCAATACTATTCCTGAAGTCAGCACTTCTTTTGGGAAACCCGATTTACGCAATTCGCTAGCCACTACCTCCAGAATTTCCCGTATACGTTCCCTGATAACGATTGCCAGAACCTTACGGGAAACCTGACGCGGCTTCCTGTCGCCCACACTGGGAACTTCGATCATTTCATCCAGTCCTTCCATCTCCGGAGAGACTACACCGTAATGGATTTTGATGTATTCGGCAGCATCATGCGGCGTTCTCAAAGCCTGTGACAGATCTTTGGTAATCAAATCGCCGGCCACCGGAATGACGGATGTATGCCGGATCGCGCCATTGGTATAAACAGCTATATCTGTTGTTCCTCCGCCGATATCGATGACGCATACGCCAAGGTCTTTTTCATCCTCAGTCAATACGGCCTGACCGCTTGCCAGCGGCTGCAACATCACTTCATCCACCTTTAGGCCGCAGCGCTCAATACATTTTTGGATATTTTGCACGGCTGTGCTTGCACCGGTGATAATATGTACCCGCGTATCCAACCGGACACCGCTCATCCCGATAGGTTCCCTCACACCCAATTGTGTATCAATGATGTAGTCCTGAACAACGGCATGCAGGATTTTATGATCGGGCGGAATATTGACTGCCTTTGCAGTTTCGATAGCACGGTCAATATCTGCCTGCGTGACTTCACCGTCTTTAATTTTGACCACGCCTTGCGAATTAAGGCTGCGGATGTGGTTGCCCGCAATACCCGTGGTAACATGAGTAATCTTGGTATCCGCCATCAGCTCGGCTTCATTGACCGCCTGCCTGATGGCTTGAACGGTGGCATCTATATTGGTAACCATGCCTGCACGCAAGCCGCGGGAAACCGACTGTCCCAAACCGACGATGTGGATTTCGTTGTCATCCTGGACTTCACCGATCAGCGCCAAGACTTTCGATGTACCGATATCCAATACGCTGATATATCTTTTCTGTTGTTCCATTGTTCATGTGCTCTTAAGACTAATTAAAATTTGTGCCTCGCCGTTTTCAGACGGCACGACTATAATCTTTCTAGTACCTGCTTCACTATTCTTCGGATTCTTTTTCAGGCAAACCGTCGGAGTCATAACGGACTGAAAATCCGTCTTTATACCTCATATCCACATAGGATAACCGATTTTTATTTTTACGCAACAAATGCTGCCACGCCTCGGTAAAAAGCCGGAGACGTTTTATATCGTTTTCCCGACCGAGCCTGACAGTGATATTGTTGTCCAACACAATAATCCACGCCGAACGCGCCGTATAGGTTATTTCTTTGATACCCAAACCCTGCTTTGCCAAAATTGCCGAAAACTCACCGTAACGGCGGAGTATATCGGCAGACGTTCCTTCCACGCCTCTAAATACCGGCATACCCGGTCTGTTTAGACGAGCCTTAAAAACATTACCCTCGCTATCCACCAAGGCACTGTCTCCCCAATGCGCAACCGGCTTACGTTCTGTCAAAACAATCTCGACCGTATCAGGAAACCTGCGGCGCACCATGGCAGAAGCAATCCACGGATATCGGCGGTAGGCCTCCTGTACTCCGTTGATATCCGCCCTCAATATATTTCCATGAATATATTTTTTCGCCAAAACGCCCAATTCTTTTTGATTGGAATAAACCAAATCACCCTTTAATGATACCTGCTTAACAGGAAGATAATTTGAATTATAAAACCAAACGAATCCTGACAAAGCCAGCAACACCGCCACAATAACAAGCAGCCAGCGCGTCAGCCGTCCCATTGCTTCAGCATTATCCCACATGTGCGGTCTTCAGAATTTCAATGCATAAATCGGCAAAATCCACGCCTGTCCGGGCGGCGGATTTCGGTACTAAACTGTGGCTCGTCATCCCGGGCAACGTATTGATTTCCAATAAGTACAGCTTACCGTCGGTATCTCTGAGGAAATCGACACGCACGCAGCCTTCTGCCCCGATTGCCTGCGCCCCGCGAACTGCCAACGCGCGCATCAGGTTTTCTTCAGCCTCGCTCAAGTCTTCGGACGGACATTGATAAACAGTGTCGTCGCGGTTGTATTTGGCTTCGTAGTCGTAAAACTCGGTCGCGGGGATGATGTGTATGCTGGGCAGGCCTTTGCCGTTCAACACGGGGCAGGAATATTCGCCGCCGCCGATAAACCGTTCGGCAATGATTTCGCCTTGAAGGTGCTTCAATTCTTCGTACACGCTTTTCAGACGGCCTTTTTCTTTCACTTTCACCACGCCGACGCTGCTGCCTTCGGCTGCCGGTTTAACAAACATGGGCAAACCGAGCTGCTGCTCGACAGCATCGAAATCAGAGTCTTCATGTAAAACGGCGAACTCAGGAACAGGCAACCCCAAGGCTTGCCAAATCAGCTTGCAGCGGTATTTGTCCATGCCGATGGCGGAAGCGGCGACACCGCTGCCGGTATAGGGGATGCCCAACAGTTCCAACGCGCCCTGAACAGCACCGTCTTCGCCGTAAGTACCGTGAAGGATGTTGAATGCCGTCTGAAAACCTTGTGCCTTCAATTCAGACAATGGGGTTTCCTTGGGATCGAAGGCGTGTGCATCTATGCCTTTGCTTTTTAAGGCATTCAAAATAGCGGCACCGCTATCCAGCGAGATTTCGCGTTCGCTGGAAAAGCCGCCCATCAATACGGCTACTTTGCCAAAATTCTGCATTGTTTTTGTTCTTTCTTGATTGCTTTTTTGTTTGATACAGGTCGTCTGAAAACAAATCAGGTTTTCAGACAACCTTAATCTCGTTTGCCCCACCTGATGAAACATCGCTTCATCAGGCAGCTATCGCGGCATCACGATAAAAGTTGCGCCTCAGGCTTTTTTCGACAACTCCAACATCGCGGCAGGCACGCGGTTGATGCTGCCTGCACCCATATTCAACACGACATCGCCATCCTGTAAAACGTTCAATAGCATTTCAGGTAAGTCGGCGACGTTTTCACAGTAAATCGGCTCAAGTTTGCCCAATACGCGGATAGCACGCGCCAAGGCGCGGGAATCGGCCGCGGCAATCGGCTCTTCACCGGCGGCATAAACTTCGGTCAACACCAGCGCGTCAACGGTATTGAGGACTTTGGTAAAGTCTTCAAACAAATCGCGTGTACGGGTATAGCGGTGCGGCTGAAAGGCCAATACCAAACGTTTTTCCGGATACGCGCCACGTGCAGCGGAAAGGGTTGCCGCCATTTCGACGGGATGGTGGCCATAATCGTCTACCAGCAAAGCGGTTCCGCCGTTTGGCAATTTAATGTCGCCGTATTTTTGGAAGCGGCGGCCGACACCTTCAAAGCCGAGCAAGCCTTTTTGGATCGCTTCAACCGATGCGCCGACTTCCAGCGCAACACCGATGGCTGCCAAGGCATTGAGGACGTTGTGGCGGCCGGGCATATTCAAAACAACCTCAAACGGCTCTTGCTCATGTCCTTTCATTTGCACATGAACGGTAAATTTCATTTGCGCGCCAACACTTTCGATGTCGGTCGCGTAGATGTCGGCGGTATCGTCCAAGCCGTAAGTGGCGTAAGGTTTGCTCACTTTGGGCAGAATCGCGCGGACGTGTTCGCTGTCAACACACAAAAACGCTTTGCCGTAGAACGGCATACGGTGGATAAAATCAACAAACGCCTGATGCAGTTTTTCGACGCTGTGTCCGTAGGTATCCATGTGGTCTTCGTCGATATTGGTGACGACGGACATAATCGGGGTCAGATGTAGGAAGGACGCATCGGATTCGTCGGCTTCGGCGACGATGTATTCGCCTTTGCCCAAACGGGCGTTGGTACCTGCGGCATTGAGTTTGCCGCCGATAACGAAAGTGGGGTCGAGACCTGCCGCGCCGAGGATGGAAGCGGTCAGGCTGGTGGTCGTGGTTTTGCCGTGCGTACCGGCGATGGCGATGCCGTCACGGAAGCGCATCAACTCCGCCAGCATCAGGGCGCGCGGAATAACGGGGATTTGTTGCTCCAACGCAGCGACAACTTCGGGATTTTCTTTTTTGACGGCGGTAGAGGTAACGACAACATCCGCACCGTTAACGTGTTCTGCGGTATGACCGGGATAAACTTGAATGCCCAGGCTGCTCAAATGCTCGGTAGCGGCATTTCGCGCCTGATCCGAACCGGAAACTTTAAAGCCCAAATTGTGCAAGACTTCGGCGATACCGCTCATGCCGACGCCGCCGATACCGACAAAATGGATGTTGGTAACTCGATTTTTCATCATAATGTTGCGTTCCGGTGGATTTTCGATGCGTAAAGGCGTTATTTTAAAGGGCTATCCGCTTCCGCGCCATAGTTTTCTTGTAAATTACAGATGTTTCGGCATACAGGATTTCATATCGATGGCAATATAGTTAAAAATAAGGCTGCACTCGGCGGCAAACCCTGCTTTCCTACCCATTTTCAAACTCGATTTCACATACCGAAACACCCGAAAAAACAAAATATAAGGCCGTCTGAAACCGGTTTCGTGGTTTTCAGACGGCATCTGTTTCGTTTATCGCATCATATCATCATGCCGTACACTCAATAGCGGCTTCCGCCACGTCGTCTGCACTGTGCGGCAGTGCCAACGTACGGGCATTTTCCGCCCATTTGAGGCATTTTTCGCGGTTTAAGCCGCCGAGAATTTCGGCAAGTTTTTCCGCTGTCAACTGACTTTGCGGCAACAGCAATCCCGCCTCCGCCTGCACCATAAAACGCGCGTTGGCGGTTTGATGGTCATCAACTGCGTGAGGATACGGCACCAACAACGCACCCAACCCTGCCGCAGTCAACTCGGCAATCGTCAGCGCGCCGGCACGGCAAATCACCAAATCGGCATCGCGGTAGGCGGACACCATGTCGGTAATAAATTCCACGCATTCCGCTTGCACGCCCAGCGCGTCGTAATCCGCCTGCAAGCTGCCCAGTTTGCCTCGACCCGATTGGTGGTACATCTGCGGACGCGCATTGTCGGGCAGCAAAGCCAATGCCTGCGGTACGGTTTTGTTCAAAACGTCTGCACCCAAACTGCCACCGACCACCAAAATTTTCAGACGGCCTTCACGCCCTTGGAAGCGTTCGGCAGGCATGGGCAGGTTGCTAATATCGGCGCGGACTGGGTTGCCGACCAAACCGCCTTCGTGGCTGAACGCTTTCGGGAAAGCGTACAACACCCGTTTCGCCCAGCGCGACAGGTGGCGGTTGGACAAACCGGCCACGGCGTTTTGCTCGTGAATCACAATCGGCACGCCCAAGAGCTTCGCCGCCAAACCGCCGGGGAAGGTAACGAAGCCGCCAAAACCGATGACGCACTCGACACGGTGTTTGCGGATAATCCGCTGCGCCTCGCGGACGGTTTGATACAAAGTAAACGGCAGCATTAGCTTGCGTTTGATGCCGTTGCCGCGTACGCCCTTAATCGCCAGCGTTTCAAGCGGAATATCGTATTGCGGCACGATACGCTCTTCCATCGAATCCTTACTGCCCAGCCAAATCACATGATGGCCGCGCGCGCGCAACGANTCCGCCACCGCCAGCGCAGGGAAAATATGACCACCGGTACCGCCCGCCATCAGCATGAAGGTTTTACCGCCCATGATTTACTCCTCTCGGTAACCGCGCATTTTCCGGCGGTTTTCATAATCGATGCGCAACAGCAGCATAATACTGAAAAACATTACCCCCACTGCCGAACCGCCGTAAGAAATCAGCGGCAGTGTCAAACCTTTGGTCGGCAACGCGCCGATATTCACGCCGATATTGAAGAAACTTTGGATACCGATCCAAATACCGATACCCGAAGCGATATAGGCATTGAAGGTCAACCCCAAATCACGCGCCTGTTTGCCGATGGAAAACGCGCGTACGACCAGCCAACCGTAACAGAACACCAGCACGCACATACCGAAGAAACCGAATTCTTCGGCAATAATGGCGAAAATAAAATCGGTATGCGCTTCCGGCAGAAACCCGCGTTTGCTCAAACTTGCCCCCAAACCCATACCGAACCAGTCGCCTCGCCCGATTGCCATCAACGACTGTGTAAGCTGATAGCCTGTGTTCTGTTTGTCCTGCCAAGGGTCGAGAAAGGTCAGCACCCGTTGCATACGGTAAGGGGCGGCGGCAATCATCAGCGCCATCCCAGTCAAAACGCTGCCCACCAGAATGAAAAAATATTTCCACGGCAAACCCGCAAGAAACAGCAACCCGACAGTAATGACGGTAATCACGACAAACGAACCGAAATCCGGCTGGAACATCACCAGCGTCAAACCGAACGCCACCAACATGATAGGCAGGATAATCGACCGGAAGCGGTTATACATTTCTTTGGTTTCGCGGCGCGCCTGAGGATTGGTGAAGGACATCGCCAGATTGGCCGTCCCCCGCCAAATCGACCGCCAGCCGAGGTGTTCCATACTGCGCAACACTTCTTCGCGGCGGGTAAACAGGCTGGCCAGATACAAGATGACCGCCAACTTAAATAACTCGGTCGGTTGGAAATTGACTATCACCAAGGGAATCCAACGTTTCGCACCATTGACTTCATTGCCGACAAGCAGCACGGCGACCAACAATATAACCGAACTGGCGAATATCCACGGCACCAGCCACCGCCACGTTTTCATCTTACAAAAACTAAGTAAACTGCATATACAGGCAAAGAAAGCGACAAATCCCGCCTGTTTGCCGACATAGCCGAATTGGCTGCCGCCTTCGCGTACCGCTGAATCTACCGAAGCCGAATAAATCATCAGCAGGCTGAATACCGTCATCAACACCAGCATCCACAAAAGCGACGTGTCGAATTTCCTGCCGTCGCGCACAATCTGCCTGTCGAGCAGAACGGTATGGATACCGCTCCCCACCTTTACCAATATGTCCGAAATCTTCAAAAAAACCACCTGTCATTCTGTTTGCATCTGCCGCAAAGGGCAAAAATTTCAGACGGCAGATAATGCCGTCCGAACATGCGATACATCCCCAATCGGTATTCTAAATCTTTACTTCCCGCCCAACAATGACGGCGTTTGCGTTTCAGACGGCATCACAAAGCCTTAAACGCCTCGATAAATACTTCCGAACGGTGCGCATAGCCTTTAAACATATCGAAGCTCGCGCAGGCGGGGCTGAGCAGCACGATATCACCCGCTTCGGCTTGGGCGTATGCCGTCTGAACGGCTTCTTCCAAAGTGGCGCAGTCGGTCATATTCAGACCGCAGCCCTCCAAATCGCGGCGGATTTGCGGCGCATCGACGCCGATCAGGAACACGCCTTTTGCCTTTCCGGCAAGCGCGTCGCGCAGGGGTGTGAAGTCCTGCCCTTTGCCCATGCCGCCCAAAATCACAAAGAGCGGATTTTGCAAACCGGCAATCGCGGCGGCGGTCGCGCCGACGTTCGTGCCTTTGCTGTCGTCGATGAATACCACGCCATTTTTCTCGCCGATTTTTTCCACGCGGTGCGGCAGGCCTTGGAAGGTTTTGACGTGTTCGAGCAATGCTTCGCGCGGCAAACCGACGGCTTCGCACAAGGCAACGGCAGCCATGACGTTGGCGGCATTGTGCAAGCCTTGCAGCGGGATGTCTTGCGTGGCAATCAAATCTTCATTGCCTTGTTTCAGGCGGCCTGTCTCACGTTCCAACCAAAAATCAGCTTCGTGTTCCAAAGAAAACCATTTTACCTCGCGCCCGGCGCGTTTCATCGCGCGACAGAACGCATCGTCCGCATTCAAAACCTGTACGCCATTGCCACGGAAAATCTTGTCCTTGGTATGCGCGTAGTCGAGCAGGTCGTCGTAACGGTCGAGATGGTCTTCGGAAATGTTCAGCACCGTCGCCGCAGTCGGGCGCAGGCTTTCAGTGTTTTCCAGTTGGAAGCTGGAAAGCTCCAACACCCACACGTCCGCCTTTTTGCCTGCGCGCTGCCATTCCGCCTCCAAAACCGGCGTCCCGATATTGCCCGCGATAACGGTATCCAGCCCGCACTTGATGCAGAGATAGCCGACCAGGCTCGTTACCGTGGTTTTGCCGTTGCTGCCGGTAATCGCGATTACCTTGTCGCCACGGCGGTTCACAATGTCCGCCAGCAATTCGATATCGCCCAACACACGCCCGCCGTTTTGCTTGAACGCCTCGATATCCGGCTGACGCTCGCTGATGCCGGGACTGAGCGCCAAAATATCGAAACCGTTGGAGAGCGCATCTTTCAGACGACCCGTGTAAAACACCGGCCCGTCAAACATCTTACCGATTTGCGACACGCGCTCGGCTTTCAGCTCCGCATCATACGCGGCAACCTCCGCGCCGTTTTTGCGCAGATAGGCAATCATGGAAATACCCGTGCCGCCGAGTCCGGCGACGAGGATTTTTTTGTTTTGGAAAGTCATGTTGGTTTTGTCCTAAAACAAATCATATTGAGCAGGGGGATGTCTGCCCCCTGCACAAGCCGCTTTCAGACGGCATCGCGAGCCGATTAATAACCCGCCTTCAGGCGTTGGTCATTGTCGCAGCTGTTTTGGTCTCCGTTTTGACAAGCCTTACCGTACCATTCTTGTGCAAGGGCGAGGTCTTGGCGCACGCCGCGTCCGGTTTCATACATAACGCCCAAACTGTTTTGGGCTTGGGCTAACCCCTGTTCCGCCGCCTGCCGATACCATTTGACCGCTTCGACGTAATCTTGGCACACGCCGCGCCCTTTGCTATACATCAAGCCCAACAAAGCTTGGGCTTGGGCATACCCCTGCTCCGCGGCCTGCCGATACCATCTGACCGCTTCGGCATCATCTTGGTGCACGCCGCGTCCGTTGGCATACATACTGCCCAACAAAGCTTGGGCTTGGGCATACCCCTGCTCCGCGGCCTGCCGATACCATCTGACCGCTTCGGCATCATCTTGGTGCACGCCGCGTCCGTTGGCATACATACTGCCCAACAAAGCTTGGGCATGGGCATCCCCCCGTTCTGCCGCCTGCCGAGTCCATCTGACCGCTTCGGCATCATCTTGGCGCACGCCGCGTCCTTCGTAATACATCACGCCCAAATTCTTTTGGGCTACGGCATGCCCCTGCTCCGCCGCCTGCCGATACCATCTGACCGCTTCGGCATAGTCTTGACGGACTCCTTGACCATTGTCGTACATCAAACCCAAATTAAATTGGGCTTCTGCATTTCCTTGCTCCGCAACTTGAAGCGTTTCCTTAAAATCCGATACGTCATCCGCCCACACCGCTTGTTTCAAGCCCAAGGCAATCAGGGCGTCTGCAAGCCATTTGACTGTCTGTTTCATGGTTTCTCTCCTGTTTCAGTATAAGGCGGGTTTCAGCCGCCGTTAACGATAGGACGGGACAGATTGCCGCCGCAGGTTTATTGCGCGTTCAAATGCCGTCTGAAAGGTGTTCAGACGGCATAGGTTCAGCGGATTTTGAGAGTACTCAAACCGATCAATACCAAGACGATGGTAATAATCCAAAAGCGGACGACGACTTGGGTTTCTTTCCAGCCTTTTTGTTCGTAGTGGTGGTGGATGGGTGCCATCAGGAAGATGCGTTTTTTGGTTTTCTTATACCAGCCGACCTGAAGCATAACGGACACAGCTTCTACGACGAACAGACCGCCCATAATCACTAAAACAAACTCTTGGCGGACGATGACGGCAACGGTACCGAGCGCGGCACCCAATGCCAGCGCGCCGACATCGCCCATAAAGACTTGCGCGGGATAGGCGTTGAACCACAAAAATCCGAGGCACGCGCCGCACATGGCAGTGCAGAATATAGCGACTTCGTTCGCACCGGCGACATAGGGAAGCTGGAGGTATTGGGAAAATTGGTAGTGTCCGCTGACGTAGGCGAAAATGGCAAGCCCGGCGGCAACGAGGACGACGGGGAAGGCGGCAAGGCCGTCCAAGCCGTCGGTGAGGTTGACGGCGTTGGATGTGCCGACGATGGTCAGGTAAGACAACACCAAAAAGCCGACCACGCCCAACGGCAGGGCGATTTGTTTGAAGAACGGGACAATCAAAATATTGTTGGCGGAATTGGCGGCAAGGTAAAACAATGCCAAACCGGCGATAATGGCAACGCTTGACTGCCACACCATTTTGAATTTGGCGGACACGCCGTTGGGGTCTTTATAGACGACTTTGCGCCAGTCGTCGTAAAAACCGAGTGCGCCGGTAGCAAGCAATACGCCCAAGAGAATCCAGATATACGGGTTCGCCCAGTTGCCCCACAACAGGGTGGACACGGTAATGGCGGTCAGAATCAGCGAACCGCCCATCGTCGGGGTGCCGTTTTTGACGAGGTGGGTTTGCGGGCCGTCGGTACGCACTGCCTGCCCGCATTTGAGCGCGGTCAGCCTGCGTATCGTCCACGGGCCGAACATCAGGGAAACCGCCAAGGCGGTCAACGCCGCCATGACGGCGCGGAATGTGGTGTATTGAAAAATATTCAGACCGGTTAACCAGTTGCTGAAATGTGCGAGCCATAAAAACATGGGGCTTCCTTTTTTTGTTTTGTCGTTATAGTGGATTAACAAAAACCAGTACGGCGTTGCCTCGCCTTGCCGTACTATTTGTACTGTCTGCGGCTTCGTCGCCTTGTCCTGATTTTTGTTAATCCACTATACATCGGGCTTGCGCCCGTTTGAGGTTGGCTTGCCGTCCGACAAGGTTTCGGACGGCTTTTGCAGATTAACGTGCAGGGACTTTCTCAATCACGCAAATCGGGTAACTCCCCGGATTTTTACCGCCGCCCAAGTCTAAACATAAATCTTCATAAAGATACGCCTGCGTCCGCATTCCGGCATAAAACGCGCCGACCAGCGCGGCAATCAGCAATAAGGCTTTAAAAAAACGTCGGCTTTTCATTTTCAGACGGCCTCTTTATCCGTCAGTGCCTCGGCCACTTCTTCCATCTGCATAAAACGCGAACCTTTCACCAACACGGTGGCGCATTCGGGCAAATCGTGGCTCAACACTTGAATCAACGGGTCTTTGGCGGCAAACCACAAACCGTCCGCGCCAAATTTTTCCGCCGCTTCGACGCTGTTGTCGCCGACAAAATAAGCCGCTTCGATGCCTTGGTCGCGAGCATACGCGCCGACTTCGGCGTGCATGGCGGCGGCTTCGTTATCGCCCAGTTCGCCCATATCGCCCATTACGAAAATACGCGGCGCAGGCATACGCGCCAACACGTCAATCGCTGCCCTCATGCTGTCGGGGTTCGCATTATAAGTATCGTCAATCAGGGTCGCGCCCTTAATGCCGGATTTGACGTTCAGACGGCCTTTGATGTTGCTGAAGCCTTGCAAACCTTCCGCCACATCGTTCAAACTCAAACCTGCAGCCAAAGACAGCGCGGCGGCGGCGGCGACGTTGTGGACATTATGGCGGCCGGGAACAGGCAGCACCACGGCTGCGCATTCGTCGCCGCACACCAAATCAAATTCGCACGACAAAGGTTTCAGCACGATATTTTCCGCGCGGACATCGCCGCTATCGACGCCGAAAGTGCACGTATTCAAATTAAACGTTGCCGTTTTGAAGACAGCCATATTGGCATCTTCTTGAGGAATCAGTGCAATGCCGTCTGAACATAAGCCTGCATAAATCTCGCTTTTCGCTTTGGCAATATCGCCCACTCCGTCGAAACCGCAGCCGACATGGGCACGCATGGCGTTGTTGACCAATGCGGCATCGGGCTTGGCAATTTGTGTCAAAACCGCCAGTTCGCCGAAATGGTTCATGCCCATTTCAATCACAGCATAGCGGTGTTTCTCGTTTAATTTCAACAAAGTCAGCGGCAGCCCGATATGGTTGTTGAAATTACCCGCAGTCGCCAACACGGCATCATCGCCGAAACGGCGGCGCAATACCGCAGCCAGCATTTCCTTCACCGTCGTCTTGCCGCCCGAACCGGTAATGCCGAACACAAACGGATTCACATTTTCACGCCACGCCTTCGCCAGCGTTTGCAATGCGGCAAGCGTGTCATCGACTTTCAACGCGCCTTTCAAAGCCGAGCAATCTTCACGCGAAACCACAACCGCCGCCGCACCAGCAGCCAATACGTCTTCAACAAAATCATGCGCATCAAACCGTTCGCCCGCCAATGCGAAAAACACATCGCCTTCCCGAATATCGCGGCTATCGGTTACGATGCGCGACACGGGTTTGTTTTCAGACGGCATCGGAAGCTTGAGGGCTTGGCAGATGAAATTTAAATCTAGTGGTTTCATGATTTCTTCCGTTTGTTTTTTCAGATGGTTTTAATTAAGACCGCCTGAACATTTTTGATATGACCTATCCCAGCTCTGCCAATGCTTTTTCTGCGATTTCAAAATCGGAAAAATGGTGCTTCACGCCTTGTACATCCTGATAGTTCTCATGCCCTTTGCCAGCAATCAGAATGATGTCGTTTGCAGCGGCGCGTTCGACCGCATAACGGATGGCGGCGGCGCGGTCAGCTTCGACGCATTCGGGCGCGGGAACGGCAGGCAAGATATCGTTGATGATGTCGTGCGGATTTTCCAAACGCGGATTGTCGCTGGTTACGACGACTTTATCCGCGCCCTGTACGGCTGCTGTACCCATCAGCGGGCGTTTACCTCGGTCGCGGTTGCCACCGCAGCCAAATACGCACCACAAAGCCGCGCCCTGCGGTTTGATTTCCTGCAAGGTGGCGAGTGCTTTTTCCAATGCGTCGGGCGTGTGGGCGTAATCGACAACGACCAATGGTTTGCCGCTGTTCATGATGCAGTCCATGCGGCCTGAGGCGGGACGGATTGTTGCCAGCACATCCAATACTTTATCAAGCGGATAGCCGTTAGCGCACAGCAAGGCGATGCAGGCGGCGAGGTTTTGCGCGTTGAACCGTCCGAGCAGGCGCGTGCGACAGCGGCCTTCGCCCCACGGGGTTTGGAATACGGCTTCCATGCCGTCTGAAGAAGCGGTGAAATGAACAATGCGAATGTCGGCGTGTTCGCTGAAGCCGTAGCCGTAAACAGCCAAATCGGGACAGTCTTTTTTCAGATGACCTATGAGTTCTGCGCCGTATTCGTCATCTACGTTGATAACGGCGTGTTTTAAACCGTGCCAGTAAAACAGGCGCGACTTGATGGCACCATAGGCTTCCATCGTGCCGTGGTAGTCGAGGTGGTCTCGGGTGAGGTTGGTGAAGATTGCGCTGCGGAATGGCACGCCGTTGACCCGCGACTGGTCAAGTTCGTGGCTGGANACTTCCATCGCGGCGGCTNTTGCGCCTTGTTGACGGAAACGGTAGAGCAGGGTTTGGACATCGACGGGAGCGGGGGTGGTGTGTGTGGTTTCTTCCAATGCGCCCCAAAAGCCGTTGCCGACTGTGCCGATAATGGCGGTTTTTTCGCCCAACAAATCGGCGGCTTGCGCCAGCCATTGTGTGATGGAGGTTTTGCCGTTGGTTCCGGTTACGCCCCAGACTTTGAGACCGTCTGAAACGTTGCCGTAAACCTGTGCCGCCAATATGCCGGCACGGTGTTTCAAATCCTTAATCCCTTGATTGGGGACTTTCCATTCGGGATTCCACGCGAATTTACCGTCGTCGTCCCAAAAAACAAAAGCCGCGCCGTTGGCAATGGCTGCGGGGATATAACTGCGGCCGTCGGTATATTCGCCCTGACAGGCAACGAAAATATCGCCTTGTTTGATTTGGCGGCTGTCTGAATGCAACAAACGCCCTGCTGCGTTTGCACACAGCAGAGGCGGAATGTTGGTTTCAGCTAAAGGGGTTAACTTGCTGAACATAAAATAATCTCGTTGATACTCGGATTAAGACGGTGTTTTGACGGCTGCAACATTGGTCAAAGGTTTGGTCGGGGAAACGCCCAAGATGTTCAGGCTGCCGCCCATGACTTGCTTGAAGACCGGACCTACCACTACGCCGCCGTAGTAACCGTTTGCAGTCGGTTCGTCGATGGTTACCGCCACAATCACACGGGGATTTTTGGCAGGTGCAAAACCGATGAAAGTGGCAACGTGTTTGTTAACGACGTAACGCCCGTTGACCAACTTACGCGTCGTACCGGTTTTTGCGCCGACGTCGAAACCATCTACCGCACCGGCAGTACCGGTACCACCGGCTTCGGTAACGGAAACCATCAACTCGCGCACTTTTTTCGCAGTAGAGGCTTTGATGACGCGCTTGCCTTTAGGGGCAACTGCTTGTTTTTCAAAACTGACCGGCAACAATTCGCCGTCATGGGTCAAGACAGTATAGGCACGTGCCAATTGCAACAGGCTTAATTGCAGGCCATAACCGAAAGACATGGTTGCCTGTTCGATTTTTTGCCATCTGCGCCAGCTTCTCAACAAACCTGCAGTCTCACCCGGGAAACCTGAATGCATGCGTACGCCCACACCTAAATCGTGATAGAAATCGTACATTTCTTTAGGCGTAAACATGGCAGAAAGTTTACTGGTACCGACGTTGGAAGATTTTTGCATAATGCCGCGCACATCCAAAGTAGGATAAACGTGGGTATCTTGCACGGTAGCCGGACCGATTTTGTACGGCAGGGTATTGAATGTGTCTGTTGGATCCACTTTGCCTGAATCCAATGCTTTGGCAATGGTAAACGGCTTCATGACAGAACCAGGTTCAATCATATCGGTTACGGCGCGGTTGCGGCGCTGTTCGCTATTGGCTTGGCCGGGCTGATTCGGATCGTAAGCCGGGCTGTTGACCAAAGCCAAAATCTCGCCGGTTTGCGCATCCAATACCACAACCGCACCCGCTTTGACTTTGTGATAAGCCGCAGCCTTGTTCAACTCGTCATAAGCCAGCGTTTGAATACGCTGATCCAAAGACAAAATCATGTCTTGGCCGTTTTTAGGCACGCTGTTGCGTGGAGAATCGAGGCTGTCTACGATATTGCCTTTATTATCGCGCAATACGACTTTCGCACCATCCTCACCGCGCAGGCTGTCTTCACGGGAAAGCTCCAAGCCCTCCTGACCTTTGCCGTCAATATCGGTAAATCCGATGACATGTGCAAAAAGGTTGCCCATCGGGTAATGGCGTTTTAATTCCTTTTGAAATGCAAAATGTTTCAAACCTAAGGCTTCCACCTCTTCGGCAAGCTTGTGGTTGAGCTGACGCTTGATCCAGATAAACGATTTGTTTTTCTGATCAAGTTTGCTCCTTAAAACATCGACCGGAACATCGATAAGCTCGGAAAGATGTTCCAATTGCGCCGCAGTTGGCATCTCCTCCATATCTTTGGGAACGGCATACAGAGATTCTGTAGGTGCACTCAATGCCAAAACCGCACCGTTCCTGTCCTCAATCGTACCGCGTGTAGCCGGCAACACCTGAGTCCGTACAATCTGGTTATCACCCTGATCTTTTAAGAAGTTATACGTTACTGTTTGAAGATACAAGCCACGAACTATCAAACCGGCAAACAAAACCGCCATCGCCAGCAAGACGAAACTAATCCGCCCGTCACTGGTCAACGGTTTTTTAACCTGCTCTTCCTTAGACAGCATCCGGGGCTTATATTCGCTCTTAATCAACATGTTACTTCTCGTTATTTTATGTTACCGCCCTACTGCCGGAACCTGATTCCGGCAGACAGGTTACTTCTATTTTTGATGTTCCACCATAAAGGTATTACCTGAAACCGGCGGACGGAGATTTTGTTTTTCTGCCGCCGACCTAATCGCTTCATGATTCGCCAACCGCGCCTGTTGCAGCCTTAGTTGCGCATAGTTCTGCTCCAAAGCGATTTCCTGCTTTTTCGCCTTATACAAAGCCGTAAAGTTAAGCCTGTACTGGTTTTGCTGAATCACTACGGAAAAAGCCGAAATACAAACCGCAATCAGAAGAAGAAAATTCAATTTATTCATTGTTATTCAGATGTTTTCTCTGTTATCGTCCCAGTATCGGGCCGGCAGTCCGTTCCGCCACACGCAAAACCGCGCTTCTCGCTCTCGGATTGGCGGCAATTTCCGCCTCACCCGGCTTTAATGCCCTGCCCACGATTTTCAGGGGCGGCTCGGGCAAATCCGCTTCTCTGACCGCCGCCCAGCGCGGCAGGGGCGCGTGTTGCGAATATTTTTTGACAAACTGCTTCACAATGCGGTCTTCCAACGAATGGAAAGCAATGACCGCCAAACGTCCGCCCTCTTTCAGACGGCACACGACCTGCGGCAATACTGCCCCTACTTCTTCAAGCTCGCGGTTAATAAAGATGCGGACCGCCTGGAAGGTGCGCGTCGCAGGATCCTGCCCCCGCTCACGAGTACGGACGTTTTGTGCCACAATCTGCGCCAGCTTGCGGGTTGTATCGATTGGACTTTCCGCCCGTTGCGCAACAATGGCGCGCGCAATCTGGCGGCTAAACCGCTCTTCACCATAATTCTTGATTACCTCGTGCAAATCCTGTTACGACGCAACCGCTATCCACTCTGCGGCAGACATACCGCGCGTCGTATCCATACGCATATCCAAAGGGGCATCGAAACGGAAGCTGAAACCGCGGCTGCCGTCATCGATTTGCGGAGACGAAATCCCCAAATCAAACAGCGCACCGTCCACCTTGCCGATACCCAAATCATCCAATGCCGTCTGAAAAGAAGCAAAGCCTCCATGCACGACACTGACCCGCTTATCCGAACGCGCCAGCTCTTCTGCCACAGCAATCGCCTGCGGGTCTTTATCGAAAACAATCAACCGCCCCGCATCGCCCAACCGCGACAAAATCAGCCGGGAATGCCCTCCCCTGCCGAACGTACCGTCCACATAAACACCGTCCTCGCGCACGGCAAGCGCATCTACAGCCTCATGCAGCAAAACCGTAATATGCCGGTAACTTTCTGTTTCACTCACAATTGCAAATCCGTCTGACTCAACTGGAAGGCAAGTTCGCCAGGATCGTCGTCCAAAGCCTGAACCATTTCGGCCTCCCACTGCTCACGACCCCAAAGCTCCAAACGGTTGGCCCGCCCGACCAGAACAACTTCACGGTCAAAAACCACCCTCTTCCTCAGCCCGGCAGGAACCAATACCCGACCGGCACTATCCCATTCCAAAATTTCCGCGTTATGCAGCAGAAGATTTTGAAACCGTCGTAAAACAGGGTTATCCGCCACTTTTAAGTTCAAAAGTTGCGCCGCGACCTTTTCCCACTCTGCAACAGGATACATCAACAGCTTATGCTTCGACTCAAGCGTTACTACCACGGCAGGCGTATAGAGGCGCGACAGAATATCGCGGAATTTGGCAGGAACCGCCAACCGCCCTTTACTGTCGATACTCAATTCATGTGCGCCGCCGAACATAGATGTCCCAAGTTGAAGTTAAAATTAAATAAGGGCAAAGAAGACACTTTGACCCACATTCTCCCACTAATCGACACTATAAGAAATTTTAAACACTCGGTCAAATCAAGACAGAAAACTTCATTAACATATCTGAAATTTTAAACTCCTTTTAAAACAATAAGATAAAAAAACACCAATAACAGGAAGTTGTACACAGTATAGAGT
>NZ_JBPBFH010000001.1:0-108806 GCF_050896295.1 Neisseria sp. SLRRB23 | reverse complement strand
AATGGGTGCCGATGTTAAACTGGAAGATAAGGTTAAACTTTGGGCTTCATTCGCTACGCAATCAGGCAAACATCGTGACAAAAATAAACAAGGTCAAATGGGCTTGAAATTTGAGTTTTAATCATTCGAGCTGAAAATCTGAGTAAATCGTCACAATATTGTAATCTAAGCGGTGAAATTCACCGCTTTTTTTTAAACGCTTTCCATTCCTCCTTATCTGTCCCGAGACCTTTGCAAAATTCCTTTTCCCCCAACAGTCGAAACCCCAACACAGTTTTTCGGCTGTTTTCGCCACCAATCACTCCCTAACTCTACCCAAATACCCCCTTAATCCTCCCCAGATACCTGATAATCAGGCATCCAACCGCCTTTTAGGCAGCAACAGGCACACTTAGCCTGAGACCTTTGCAAAATTCCCTAAAATCCCCTAAATTCCCACCAAGACATTTAGGGGATTTTAGGGAATTTTGCAAAGGTCTCAGGTTACGTTATGAATGTGAAGATAAAATATAATCTTTTAGAATATTGTGAATATTTAGGTGGTATTTTTGGTGTTTATAAAAATTATTTAAATATGGATATCAAAGATCCAAATTTAAAAATTAGATTTTTTGATTTTTTGGACGAACTTTTATCAGATGGTGTTATTGAATTATGTGATTATCGTGAAAATCCTCCAAAAATATTAACCGGTTCGCCAAAAACACAAGTAGATGAATTAAGAAGAATTTGGCCGGATATGGAAGAGATGTTGCTATATTTTCCAGATAATCCTTGGTTTTATGTAGAACATTTTTGGTGGGGCGCAACTTGCCCTATTGAACTGACACAATTGCCTAAATTAGAAATTTACGAAGAACAAATGAAACAAGGTAAGTAAGCGTATTAGTATTAGTATAAGCTATAATCATAAATCATATATAACAAAAATTAATCAGTTAACAAACCATTATATTTTAACCTTAATCCCATTCGGGCCAGTTCTGTTTCATTTCGAATTCCTCTTAGATACTTATTGTTTGATGTGCCATTAATCACAATTTCTCCCCCTTTTTTTGTAATACGTGCTGCTTCGGGAAAATAATCCATTAACCGCTCAACATCCCGCCTCTTCCAAAACCGCGCGCGCGGCCAAATCCGCCGTATCTTTTTTCAACAGCAGGTGCAACACCCTGAAATCCTGTTGCAGCGCGGCAACCTTATCGGGGTGTTCGTACCAGTCCGCCAACGCCGCCGCCAGTTTTTCCGGTACGGCATCATGTTGAAGCAGCTCCGGCACAGCCTCCTTACCCAACAGGATATTCGGCAGGCCGACATGCGGCACTTTGATTTTGCGTTTCACATAAGCATAGGTCAGCGGCGAAATCTTGTAGCTGATGACCATCGGACGCTTGCACAACGCCACCTCCAAAGTCGCCGTACCGCTCGTTACCAGCACCACATCCGCCGCCCTGCACACCGTTTCAGACTGTCTGTCGGTTACCGTCAGCGGTAGGCCGGCAAACTCCGGCCGCTGCAAAACTTCCGCCAAACGCCGCTTCGTCGCCTCAGTTGCGGCAGGCAGCAGGAAGCGTGCGGCGGGATAGCGTTTCAACAACAATAATGCCGTCTGAAAAAACACCGGCGCCATATAGTCGATTTCGCTGACGCGGCTGCCGGGCAGCAGGGCGAATACGGGGATGCCGGCATCCACGCCCAAAGTTTTCCGCGCCGTTTCACGGTCGTCTTCCAAGGGCATAAGCTGCGCCATCGGATGACCGACAAACTCCGCACGTCCGCCCGCATCGAGATAAAGCTGCGGCTCCATTGGAAACAGGCACAGCACGCGGTTAACCTGATGCACGATTTTGCCCACACGTTCCCGCCGCCACGCCCACACCGACGGGCTGACATAATGCACGGTCGGAATCCCCGACCGTTTGAGCCGCTCCGCCACACCCAAATTAAAATCGGGCGCATCGATACCGACAAAGACATCAGGTTTCAACGACAGCAAATCCCGTACCAGCCCCCTGCGTATCCGTAAAATTTCCGGCAGCCGCCTGACCACCTCGACAAAGCCGCGTACCGCCAGCCGCTCCTGATCATAAAGGCTCTCGAAACCTTCCGCCTTCATCAGTTCGCCGCCGATGCCGGTAAACCGCGCCTGCGGGCAACGCTTTCGGATGGCGCGTATCAGGTGCGCCCCCAACAGGTCGCCCGACGCTTCGCCGACACTGACGGCAATCAAAGGGCTTTTTTTATCAACCATATTCGTCTGTCCCCACATACTTTCACGTCCCGATGCCGTCTGAAGGCTTCAGACGGCATCGGGGTTCACATTTTCGTCCCGTTTTCCAACATCACTGCAAATTGCGCCAAGTCCGGCGGCAGCTCCGCCTTCAACACCAGCGGCTCACCCGTGAGCGGATGGTTCAAGTGCAGCTCGGACGCGTGCAAAAACATCCGCTTCAAACCCAACTTCTGCAAACGACGGTTCGCCTGATAATCGCCGTAGCGTTCGTCGCCCGCAATCGGACAGCCTTGAGATTGCAGATGCACGCGGATTTGGTGCGTGCGACCCGTTTTCAGCGTTGCCCGCACCAAAGTCAGGTGCGACAGCCCGACACCGTGCAAAATGCCGTCTGAAAAACGGCTTAACACACGGAACACCGTATGCGCCGACTGCCCGTCCTCACTGACGCGTACCATCTTTTCGCCTTGTGCGCCGGTATATTTGAACAGGGGCAGTTTGACATGGAAATTGTCGTCCGGCAGTTTGCCCACCCCCAGCGCAAGGTAGATTTTTTTGGGGTGGTCGTTGCGGATGGATTCATGAAGTTTGACGAGCGCGCTGCGTTTCTTCGCCACCATCAACAAGCCGCTCGTATCCTTGTCCAAACGGTGAACCAACTCCAAATACTTCGCCTCCGGACGGGCGCGGCGCAACTGTTCGATAACTCCGAAACTCACGCCGCTGCCGCCGTGTACCGCCACGCCGGACGGTTTGTCGATGACCAAAAGCGCGTCGTCTTCGTAAACCACCTCAAACGCACGCGCCGGTACGGCGGCACGCCTTTCAGACGGCATTTCCTTCTCCGCCACGCGCACAGGCGGAATCCGCACCGTATCTCCCTCCGCAATACGGCTGTCGGGTTTGCAGCGTTTCTTGTTCAACCGCACCTCGCCGGCGCGGATAATGCGGTGGATATAGCCCTTGGGCACGCCCTTGAGGATTTTTATCAGATAGTTATCAAGGCGTTGACCCGCCTCATGTTCGGCAACCCCTATCAAGCTGACCGAATCTTTGCTTATTTCGTGCGTTTTCATCTATAATCCGAACGTCCGTTTCAGCAAAAAGCGCGCCCGACGCGCCCCCTGAAACGGTTTACTCTTTAAAACGGAATTTTATATTAAAAAAGCACTCCGCAAAGCATTTTCCCTGCGCCTGTTCCAAGCCGGCAGGCGCAGAACGTAGTCAAGTTTGAATTGATTTTGCCGTTTCGGCGCGGAAGTAAGACGGCAGCCGGGCCCAAGCCCCAAACGCAAACCGCCCGAAAACACAGGCATAACGATAACAAGAAGAAGCCGGCCTCCCATTTTTCCGACCATACTGCTCGGAACGCGGCAGACAGACCGCCGCATCGATCTTTATTGCCTTCTTTATCCGACCCTTCCGCACACGGTTCCTCGGAACGTGCATCCCTGCGGATTTTCAACTCAAAAACTGATTACCGGTTCCATCCGAGAACATCGGAAAACCCAGCATTCCGGAGTGCCGAACCGGGCATGTGCCGTCTGAACGCCGCCTGCCCACGAGGTGATCATGAAAAGAATGTTATTCAACGCAACGCAGGCCGAAGAGCTGCGCGTTGCCATCGTCGATGGCCAAAACCTTTTGGACTTAGACATCGAAACGCTGGGCAAAGAACAGCGCAAAGGCAATATCTACAAAGGCATCATTACCCGCATCGAGCCGTCGCTGGAAGCGTGTTTCGTCGATTACGGAACCGACCGCCACGGCTTTTTGCCGTTTAAAGAAGTCTCCCGCTCATACTTCCAAGACTACGAAGGCGGACGCGCGCGCATCCAAGACGTGCTCAAAGAAGGCATGGAAGTCATCGTCCAAGTCGAAAAAGACGAGCGCGGCAACAAAGGCGCGGCGCTGACCACCTTCATCAGCCTCGCCGGACGCTATCTGGTATTGATGCCGAACAACCCGCGCGGCGGCGGCGTATCCCGCCGTATCGAAGGCGAAGAGCGTCAAGAGTTGAAAGCCGCCATGGCGGAACTCGACATTCCAAACGGCATGAGCATCATCGCCCGCACCGCAGGCATCGGCCGCAGCACGGAAGAGTTGGAATGGGACTTGAACTACCTCAAACAACTCTGGCAGGCGATTGAAGAAGCAGGAAAGGCGCATCACGACCCCTACCTGCTCTTTATGGAAAGCTCGCTGCTCATCCGCGCCATCCGCGACTATTTCCGCCCCGACATCGGCGAGATTTTGGTGGACAATCAAGAAGTTTACGACCAAGTTTCCGAGTTTATGAGCTACGTCATGCCGGGCAATATAGGCCGTCTGAAACTCTACGAAGACCACACGCCGCTGTTCTCCCGCTTCCAAATCGAACACCAAATCGAAAGCGCGTTTTCGCGCAGCGTCAGCCTGCCTTCCGGCGGCGCGATCGTCATCGACCATACCGAAGCCCTGGTTTCTATCGATGTCAACTCCGCCCGCGCCACACGCGGCTCGGACATTGAAGACACCGCGTTCAAAACCAATATGGAAGCCGCCGAAGAAGTCGCCCGCCAAATGCGCCTGCGCGACTTGGGCGGTTTGGTCGTCATCGACTTCATCGATATGGAAAACCCCAAACACCAGCGCGATGTGGAAAACGTCCTGCGCGACGCGCTCAAAAAAGACCGCGCCCGCGTGCAGATGGGCAAACTCTCCCGTTTCGGCCTTTTGGAATTGAGCCGCCAACGTTTGAAACCGGCTCTGGGCGAAAGCAGCCATGTTGCGTGTCCGCGCTGTGCCGGTACCGGCGTCATCCGCGGCATCGAATCCACCGCCTTGCACGTTTTGCGCATCATTCAAGAAGAAGCGATGAAGGACAACACCGGCGAAGTGCGCGCACAAGTGCCTGTCGATGTTGCCACCTTCCTGCTGAACGAAAAACGCGCCGAGCTGTTTGCAATGGAAGAGCGTTTGGATGTGAACGTCGTCCTGATTCCGAACATCCACCTCGAAAATCCGCACTACGAAATCAACCGCATCCGCACCGACGACGTAGAAGAAGACGGCGAACCGAGCTACAAGCGCGTTGCCGAGCCGGAAGAAGACGAATCCGCCAAACCGTTCGGCAGCGAAAGGGCCAAAGCCGCCCGTCCCGAACCCGCCGTCAAAGGCGTGCGCCACACCAGCCCCGCCCCGACTGCCGCCCCCGAGAAAAAAACCTCCTGGTGGGACAGCTTCAAAGCATGGCTCAAACGCATTTTCGGCGGCAGCGAAACCCAAGCCGCGCCCGCTGCCGAAACCTCCGAAAAACGCAGCACGGCAAACCGCAGCGGCAGCCGCGCCAACAACCGCCGCCAAAACCCGCGCCGCAGCAAACGCGAAGGCAGCAAAGTAGAAGTCCGCGAAGTGGCAGGCAAAACTGCCGGACAGGAAGCGCGCGCCGACAAAGCCGAAACGCGCAACAACGGCAACCGCCGCCGCAATGAACGCGGCGACCGTGCCGCCGAACGCGCCAACGAAGAGGAAATCCAAAGCCGCAACGTACAGCCTACCGCAACCGTTGCAGATGCCGCACCGTCCGAAACCGAAGTGCAAACCGGCAAACGCCGCCGCAACGGCAGCCGCAACGAACGCGGCCAAACCGCGCTGGAAACCGCCGCCGTTGCCGAAACAGCCGTTCAGACAGCGGAAAACACGCCGTCCGAACCGCATACCGCAGAAGACAAAGGCAGCAAGCCCAAATCCGAACGCAACCGCCGCGAACGCGACAGCCGAGATGCCAAAGAACGCCGCGAGCGCAACAATCAGCGCGACCGCCGTCAAAACGGCAAAAAACGCAATATCCCGTCTGCCGCCAAAATCGAGCAGTACCTGAATATTCACGACACCGCCGACAAAGTCCGTTCTGCCGCCGCGCACGTTTTCGGCGAAACCGACGTAAACGCGCCGATTACCGTCAGCATTGCCGAACCGGTTGCAAAAAGGGACGTTCCGACAGCATCTCCCGCCGTTTCAAACAACGACGCACTGGTTTATGATGCGGCGGAAAAAATCCGCCGTGCCGTTGCCGCCATCCTTCCCGAAGGAGCGACACCGAAAGCCGAAGCACAGGAAATGCCGTCTGAAACCTCAACCTTTACGGCTGCGGCGGAACAGGCACAGGAAACCGCACAAACCGGCGGACTCGGCCTGATTGAAACCGACCCTGCCGCATTGAAGGCATGGGCGGCACAACCCGAAGTCCAAGCCGGACGCGGTTTGCGCCGTTCCGAACAGCCCAAGCCGTCTGAAGCCGCAACCGTCCCTGCCGAAGAAATGATCCAAGTCGAAACCCGGCAAGGCTGAACCGACGGCGGCAAAAAGAGGTTCTGTTCCGCAGAACCTCTTTTTTACATAGATTCGGATACCTGCAATGCCGTCTGAAACTTCGCCATTCCCGTGATTACCGAAACATTCCGCCATTCCCGCAACCTTTCGTCATTCCCGTGAAAACGGGAATCTAGAACCTCAAACTTTCAGATAATCTTTAAATATTGCCGCTGCCCGAAGGTCTGGATTCCCGCCTGCGCGGGAATGACGGCGGAGCGGTTTCTGTTTTTCCGATAAATTCCTAAAACTTAAAATTTCATCATTCCCACAAGGACAGAAAACCAAAAATAGAAACCTAAATTCGTCATTCCCGCACAGGCGGGAATCTAGAACGCAGGGTTGGAGAAACTGTTTTTTCCGATAAGTTTCCGTACCGACGAGGCTGGATTCCCGCCTGTGCGGGAATGACGGTTTAGAAGTTGCCCGAAACCTCAAAAAAACCGAAACCGAACAAGCCGGATTCCCGCAACATTCCGTCATTCCCGTGAAAACGGGAATCTAGAACCTCTAAACTTTCAGATAATTTTAAATATTGCCGTCGCCCAAAGGTCTGGTTTCCCGCCTGCGCGGGAATGACGGTGCGGAGGGTGTACGATGCCGTCTGAAACTTCGTCATTCCCGTGAAAACGGGAATCTAGAATCTCTAAAGCTTCAGCTAACCTTTGAATATTGCCACTATCCCAAGGTCTAGATTCCCGCCTGCGCGGGAATGACGGTTTAGAAGTTGCCCGAAATCTCAAAAAAACCGAAACCGAACAAACCGGATTCCCGCAACCTTTCGCCATTCCCGCAACTTTTCGTCATTCCCGTGAAAACGGGAATCTAGAATCTCTAAAGCTTCAGCTAACCTTTGAATATTACCGCTGCCCAAAGGTCTAGATTCCCGCCTGCGCGGGAATGACGGCGGAGAGTGGACGATGCCGTCTGAAACTTCGCCATTCCCGTCATTCCCGCAACATTCCGTCATTCCCGTGAAAACGGGAATCTAGAACCTCAAACTTTCGGATAACCTTTGAATATTGCTGTCGCCCAAAGGTCTGGTTTCCCGCCTGCGCGGGAATGACGGTTTAGAAGTTGCCCGAAATCTCAAAAAAAAACCGAAACCGAACAAGCCAGATTACCGCAACATTCCGTCATTCCCGTGAAAACGGGAATCTAGAACCTCTAAACTTTCAGATAATCTTTGAATATTGCCGTCGCCCAAAGGTCTGGATTCCCGCCTGCGCGGGAATGACGGCGAAGGGTGGATGATGCCGCCTGCGCGGGAATGACGGGTCTTTTATCATCTTTAAAGGCTGCCGCGCGCCATCTCGACGGCAGTTCGGACGGCGGCAGTCAGGCTACCGGAGTCCGCCCTGCCGGTTGCCGCCAAATCGAGCGCGGTGCCGTGATCGACGGAGGTGCGGATAAAGGGCAGACCCAGCGTGATGTTCACGCCCTGTCCGAAGCTGTGGTATTTCAACACGGGCAGCCCTTGGTCGTGGTACATCGCCAATACGGCATCCGCACCTTCGAGCATAAACGGTTGGAACAATGTGTCCGCCGGATACGGGCCGGCGAGGTTTATCCCTTCGCGGCGCAGGTTTTCGAGCGCGGGGATAATGGTGTCGGTTTCTTCGTGTCCGAGGTGTCCGCCCTCACCGGCGTGGGGGTTGAGTCCGGCGACTAGGATTTTGGGATTTTTGATGCAGAATTTGTGTTTTAAGTCGTGATGCAAAATGCGTGCGACGCTTTCAATCAGCGGTTGCGTGATGGCGGCGGCAACGTCTTTCAGCGGCAGGTGGGTCGTTACGAGGGCGACGCGCAGGCCTTTGCCGGCAAGCATCATCACGACCTGTCCCGTGCCGCTTTTTTCCGCCAGATATTCGGTGTGTCCACTGAAAAAACCTGTGCTTGCGCGCGCGTCGTTGATGATGCCTTTGTGCAGCGGCGCGGTAACGATGCCGTCGAAAATGCCGTCTGAAATGCCTGTGAGCGCGGTGTCTAGAAGTTGCAGCACATAGGCGGCGTTGGCAGGATTGAGTTTGCCCGCCTCAACCGCTTCGGCGGCAGGGATGTGCAGCACTTCCAGCACGCCTTCTTCGGGCGCGCCGCCTGATTCCGGATCGAAGTCGCGCAAGACGACGCTTTTGCCCAAGGCTTCGGCACGCGCGCGCAACAGGTGTTTGTCGCCCAATACCGCGCAGCGGCAGGGCAGGCGGGCAAATGCCAAGTCCAAACAAATATCGGGACCGATGCCGGCAGGCTCGCCGGAAGTAACGGCAAAAACAGGCTGTTTCATCGTGTTTGCTCCAAACAAAATGCGATTCTAACGCCGCAGGCGCGCGGCGATGTAAATTTTTCTGATTTTGTTGACAATCTGCTAGAATGGGCGTTTACAAAATTTAAACCCTGCTTACATACTGCCATATGTGCGGGTTTCAACTTTAAGGAAGCGATATGAACGAGAACTTTACCGAATGGCTGCACGGCTGGGTCGGCGCCATCAACGATCCGATGTGGTCATACTTGGTTTATATGCTTTTGGGTACGGGGCTTTTCTTCACCGTAACCACGGGCTTTGTCCAATTCCGCCTGTTCGGACGCAGCATCAAAGAAATGCTCGGCGGCCGCAAACAGGGGGACGACCCTCACGGCATCACGCCGTTTCAGGCATTTGTAACCGGCCTTGCCAGCCGCGTGGGCGTGGGCAATATCGCGGGCGTGGCCATCGCCATCAAAGTCGGCGGGCCGGGCGCGGTGTTTTGGATGTGGGTAACCGCCTTAATCGGTATGAGTTCGGCGTTTGTCGAATCTTCGCTGGCGCAGCTCTTTAAAGTCCGCGACTACGACAACCACCATTTCCGAGGCGGCCCCGCCTACTACATCACTCAAGGGCTGGGGCAGAAATGGCTGGGCGTGTTGTTCGCCCTGAGCCTGATTTTCTGTTTCGGCTTTGTGTTTGAAGCGGTTCAGACCAATACCATCGCCGATACCGTCAAATCGGCGTGGGGCTGGGAGCCTCATTATGTCGGCGTTGCCCTGGTGATTTTAACCGCGCCAATTATCTTCGGCGGCATCAGGCGCGTATCTAAAGCGGCGGAAATCGTCGTGCCCCTGATGGCGGTTTTGTACCTCTTTATCGCGCTTTTCATCATTTTGACCAATATTCCGATGATTCCGGACGTGTTCGGTCAGATTTTTTCGGGCGCGTTCAAATTCGACGCGGCAGCAGGCGGCTTCCTCGGCGGTCTGATTTCGCAAACGATGATGATGGGCATCAAACGCGGCCTGTATTCCAACGAGGCGGGTATGGGTTCCGCGCCGAACGCCGCCGCCGCCGCCGAAGTGAAACACCCTGTTTCGCAAGGTATGATTCAAATGTTGGGCGTGTTTGTCGATACCATCATCGTTTGTTCTTGCACCGCCTTCATCATCTTGATTTACCAACAGCCTTATGGCGATTTGAGCGGTGCGGCACTGACGCAGGCGGCGATTGTCAGCCAAGTGGGGCAATGGGGCGCGGGCTTCCTTGCCGTCATCCTGTTTATGTTTGCCTTTTCAACCGTTATCGGCAACTATGCCTATGCCGAGTCCAACGTCCAATTCATCAAGAGCCATTGGCTGGTTACCGCCGTTTTCCGTATGCTGGTTTTGGCATGGGTCTACTTCGGCGCGGTTGCCAACGTACCCTTGGTATGGGATATGGCAGACATGGCAATGGGCATCATGGCGTGGATCAACCTCGTCGCCATCCTGCTGCTCTCGCCACTGGCGTTTATGCTGCTGCGCGATTACACCGCCAAGCTGAAAATGGGCAAAGACCCCGAGTTCAAACTTTCCGAACATCCGGGCCTGAAACGCCGCATCAAATCCGACATCTGGTAAATCCTGAACATACACGGGCCGCTTCTTCACGAAGCGGCTTTTCTCTTCCTGCGCGCACTGTAAAAACAGGGCGAACAAGCGTACAATCCCAAACCTTTACTTTTGAATCCATTTCGTTTTTCAGACGGCATCCTGCTTGGAATGCCGTCTGAAACACCGTCAGGCAATACACACATGACCCACATGATTTACCCCAAAACCTACGACGTGATTGTCGTCGGTGGCGGCCATGCCGGTACCGAAGCCGCGCTCGCCGCCGCCCGCATGGGCGCGCAGACGCTTTTGCTCACACACAATATCGAAACGCTCGGACAAATGTCGTGCAACCCCTCCATCGGCGGCATCGGCAAAGGGCATTTGGTACGCGAACTCGACGCGCTCGGCGGCGCGATGGCGTTGGCCACAGACAAGTCCGGCATCCAGTTCCGCCGCCTGAATGCCAGCAAAGGCGCGGCAGTGCGTGCCACGCGCGCGCAGGCAGACCGTATCCTGTATAAAGCCGCCATCCGCGAAATGCTGGAAAACCAAGAAAACCTCGACCTTTTCCAACAAGCCGTCGAAGACGTAACGCTCGAGGGCGAACGCATCAGCGGCGTAATTACCGCGATGGGCGTGGAGTTTAAAGCACGTGCCGTGGTGTTGACCGCCGGCACGTTTTTGTCCGGCAAAATCCACATCGGTTTGGAAAACTACGAAGGCGGCCGCGCCGGCGACCCCGCCGCCAAATCCTTGGGCGGCCGTTTGCGCGAATTGAAGCTGCCGCAAGGCCGTCTGAAAACCGGCACGCCGCCGCGCATCGACGGGCGCACGATTGACTTTTCCCAACTGACCGAACAGCCCGGCGACACGCCCGTACCCGTCATGTCCGTGCGCGGCAACGCCGAAATGCACCCGCGCCAAGTGTCCTGCTGGATTACGCATACCAACACGCAAACCCACGACATCATCCGCTCAGGCTTCGACCGCAGCCCGATGTTTACCGGCAAAATCGAAGGCGTAGGTCCGCGTTATTGTCCGTCTATCGAAGACAAAATCAACCGCTTCGCCGACAAAGACAGCCACCAGATTTTCCTCGAACCCGAAGGTCTGACCACGCACGAATACTATCCTAACGGTATCTCCACCAGCCTGCCGTTCGACATCCAAATCGCGCTCGTCCGCAGTATGAAAGGTTTGGAAAACGCCCATATCCTGCGCCCCGGTTACGCCATCGAATACGACTACTTCGATCCGCGCAACCTCAAAGCCAGCCTCGAAACCAAAACCATTGAGGGACTGTTTTTCGCCGGACAAATCAACGGCACGACAGGCTACGAAGAAGCCGCCGCGCAAGGTTTATTGGCAGGCGCGAACGCCGTGCAATATGTGCGCGGACAAGACCCGCTCCTGCTGCGCCGCGAACAAGCCTATCTCGGCGTATTGGTGGACGACCTTATCACCAAAGGCGTGAACGAACCTTACCGAATGTTCACCAGCCGCGCCGAATACCGCCTGCAACTCAGGGAAGACAACGCCGACATGCGCCTGACCGAAGACGGCTACAAAATCGGCTTGGTGTGCGAAGCGCAATGGCGTATGTTCAACGAAAAACGCGAAGCCGTCGAACGCGAAATCCAACGTTTGAAAACAACGTGGTACACACCACAGAAACTCGCCGAAAGCGAACAAATCCGCGTATTCGGACAAAAGCTCAGCCGCGAAGCCAACCTGCACGACCTCCTGCGCCGCCCGAACCTCGACTACGCCGCACTGATGACGCTCGAAGGCGCGATGCCGTCTGAACATCTCTCCGCCGAAGTCATCGAACAAGTCGAAATCCAAGTCAAATACCAAGGCTATATCGACCGCCAAAACGAAGAAATCGACAGCCGCCGCGACATCGAAACCTTAAAACTGCCCAAGGATATTGATTACAGCAAAGTAAAAGGTTTGTCGGCAGAAGTGCAGCAAAAGCTCAACCAACACAAACCCGAAACCGTCGGGCAGGCAAGCCGCATTTCCGGCGTAACCCCTGCGGCAGTGGCATTGCTGATGGTGCATTTGAAGCGCGGGTTTAAAGACGCGAAATAAACACATCGGTACGATGCCGTCTGAAACACCGTTCAGACGGCATTCCTACTATCCCAACAGGAAACATCATGCACATACTGACCGCCGGCGTGGACGAGGCAGGACGCGGGCCTTTAGTCGGCAGCGTGTTTGCCGCCGCCGTCATCCTTCCGGAAACATTCGACCTGCCCGGACTGACCGACTCCAAAAAACTCAGCGAGAAAAAACGCGACGCGCTTGCCGAAATGATAAAAAATCAGGCGGTTGGGTGGCACGTCGCCGCCGCCGGGCCCGAAGAAATCGCCAGCCTAAACATCCTGCACGCCACCATGCTCGCCATGAAACGCGCCATTGACGGTTTGGCTGTGCGCCCCGAAAAAATATTCATCGACGGCAACCGCATTCCCGAACATTTGAATATCCCTGCCGAAGCCGTTGTCAAAGGCGACAGCAAAATCATCGAAATCTCCGCCGCATCCGTTTTGGCAAAGACCGCACGCGATGCGGAAATGTACGCACTGGCGCAACGCCATCCCCAATACGGTTTTGACAAACACAAAGGTTACGGCACGAAGCAGCATCTGGAAGCCCTCAAACAATACGGCGTGCTGCCCGAACACCGCCGAGACTTCGCCCCTGTCAGAAACCTGCTCGCGCAGCAGACACTGTTTTAAACCGGCACAAAAATGCCGTCTGAAGCCTTCAGACGGCATTTCCAGCATCGCAACTTCAAAGAGAAAGAACTCAAACCTTCATTCCCGCGAAAAATAGAAAATCAAAAAAAACCTAAAATCCGTCATTCCCGCGCAGGCGGGAATCCAATCCGTCCGGTTTCCGTTTTTTTTGAATTTCAGGTAACTTCCCAACCGTCATTCCCGCGAAAACAAAAAATCAAAAACTGAAATTTCGTCATTCCCGCAAAAGCGGGAATCCAGAAACCCAAAGCTGCAAGAATTCATCGGAAATGGCTGAAACTCAAAAAACTGGATTCCCGCGAAAACAGGAATCCGGAGTCTCAGGGTTGGAAAAACCGTTTTTCCCGATAAGTTTCCGTACCGACAGACCTAGATTCCCGCCTGCGCGGGAATGACGATATTTCAGTTTTCTGTTTTTGATTTTTTGTTTTTGCGGGAATGACGATATAGTGGATTAACAAAAATCAGGACAAGGCGACGAAGCCGCAGACAGTACAAATAGTACGGAACCGATTCACTTGGTGCTTGAGCACCTTAGAGAATCGTTCTCTTTGAGCTAAGGCGAGGCAACGCCGTACTGGTTTTTGTTAATCCACTATAAATGACGATATAAGTATTTTTATTTTAATCCGCCATATTAACGCACCCGGCCAAACAGCATAAAGGCACGGGCAGCCCGATTTGGATTGACCTATTTCCCCGACACCCTCGCCGCCAGCTCGTCCGCCAAGGCAAGATACGCCTTGGCACCCTTTGCCTGCGCATCATAAGCCATAACCGGCATACCGTGGCTCGGCGCTTCCGCAAGGCGGATATTGCGCGGGATGACGGTTTCAAACAGCAAATCCCCGAAATGGCTGCGCAACTGTTCGCTGACTTCGGCAACCAGCCTGCTGCGGCTGTCGTACATCGTACGCACGATGCCCGTGATGTCCAAATCAGGATTGACCGCCTGACGGATTTTGCGCACAGTCGCAATCAAATCGGAAATCCCCTCAAGCGCGTAATATTCGCACAACATCGGCACAATCACGCCGCCCGCCGCCACCAGCCCGTTAAGCGTCAACAGCGTCAGCGAAGGCGGACAGTCGATCAGGATAAAGTCGTAATCTTCCGCCACCGCCTTGAGCGCGTTTTTCAAACGCACTTCCCGGGCGATTTCCTGCACCAGCTCGATTTCCGCACCGGCCAGCGCGCGGTTCGCGCCCAACACAGCGTATCCGCCCTCTTTGCTGCGTACCGTCGCCGATTTCACGTCCGCATCGCCCAGTACGACCTGATAAACGCCGGACTGCAAACTTGCCTTGTCGATGCCGCTGCCCGTTGTCGCATTGCCCTGCGGATCCAAATCGACCACCAGCACGCGTTTGCCGCGCGATGCCAGCGAAGCCGCCAAATTTACCGTCGTCGTCGTTTTGCCCACACCGCCCTTCTGATTGGCGATGGCAAGGATGTTCGCACTCATGTCCCGCCCGTGTCCCGTCTGATGTTGAAAAAAGAAAAACAGTACGGAATTTTACCTTTATCCGCACAAAAAAGGTATTCATGCCGTCTGAAGCGCGCTCAACGCTTGCGGAGTATGGCGATATGGCGTTCCGCATCCAAGCCCGGCACGTCAAGCCTTTGGACTTTTTCGACGCACACATCCTGCGGCAGGCGGTCGATTTCCCCCTGCGGATACACGCCCTTCATCGCCGCCCAGTAGCCGCCGTCTTTCAACAGATGCGCCGTCCACGACACAAAATCCGCCAGTTCTGCAAACGCACGGCTGGTAATCACGTCGGCACGCACGTCCGAAACCGCCTCCACGCGTCCGGATACCACGCGCACATTGTCCAATCCCAACTCGATAACCGCCTGCTGTAAAAAAGCCGTTTTCTTCGTATTCGCATCCAAAAGGGTTATCTGCACATCCGGACGGCACACCGCCGCCGGAATGCCGGGCTGTCCGCCGCCCGAACCGACATCCAGCATCGTCTGTGCGCCTTCGATATAGGGCAGCAGCGTCAGACTGTCCAAAAGATGATGGACAATCATTTTTTCCTCGTCGCGCAGGGCGGTCAGATTGTAGGTTTTGTTCCACTTTTTCAACAAATCCACATAGGCCAAAAGCCTGTCCTGCGCCGTTTCCGAAATATCCGGCCCCATCGCGGCAATGCCTGCACGCAGGCGTTCTTTACGTTCCATATCTGCTTCCTGTCCATATTCAGGCGTAATGTTAACGGAAAAACATGCCGTCTGAAACCGCGTATCGGCGTTTCAGACGGCATTCCCGTTCCACCCTATTTTTTCCTGTGAAACACCACCGGCTGCACCGGCGCGCGCGTCAGGCGTTTGGGCAGCGTCAGCATCGCCACCAGCCACACGGCAAACGCATATTCCGACACCGCCTCCCCGCGCAGCCCGCCCAAGGCGGCACTACCCAACAACAGTTCAAAAATCCAAGCCACCGCCGCCGCCGCACAAGCCGCCACACCCGACAGAAACAGCGCGTAACGCGAATGCCGCCGCATCATCTTTTTGTACGCCAGTTTCGTCAGACCCGCCGATACAACCACATTCAAAAACGCAAACACACCGAACACAAACCAAACAGTGCCGTCCCAACCGCCACGCCGGCCGAATCCGCCGTCCGACACCGACACCAGCAGCCCCGCCCGTCCGAACACACATGCCAAGGCATCATGCACCGACAGTGCGAACGGCAGCGTCAAAAACACCAGCCCCGCAAACAGAGCCGCATAAGGATATTTCTCGTTCACAAACATCGCCGTCCCCCTCTTCCGAAACAGACCGAATTATATAGTGGATTAACAAAAATCAGGATAAGGCGACGAAGCCGCAGACAGTACAGATAGTACGGAACCGATTCACTTGGTGCTTCAGCACCTTAGAGAATCGTTCTCTTTGAGCTAAGACGAGGCAACACTGTACTGGTTTTTGTTAATCCACTATACCGCGCACTGCCTTGCCGCCCGCCAGAAAAGTTGCACAAACAACCGTTCATATATATCATAACGAAAAAAGCCGGTGTAGCTCAGTCGGTAGAGCAGCGCATTCGTAACGCGAAGGTCGGGGGTTCGATTCCCTTCTCCGGCACCAATACCAAGCACAGACCCTCCCTCGGGAAGCCTGTGCTTTTTCACATTTCCGCTTCAGACGGCACAACCGATATGAACACCTCGCAACGCAACCGCCTCGTCAGCCGCTGGCTCAACTCCTACGAACGCTACCGCCACCGCCGCCTCATACACGCCGTGCGGCTCGGCGGGGCCGTCCTGTTCGCCACCGCACTCGCCCGGCTGCTCCACCTCCAACACGGCGAATGGATAGGCATGACCGTCTTCGTCGTCCTCGGTATGCTCCAGTTTCAAGGGGCGATTTACTCCAAGGCGGTGGAACGTATGCTCGGGACAGTTATCGGGCTGGGTGCGGGTTTGGGCGTCTTATGGCTGAACCAGCATTATTTCCACGGCAACCTCCTCTTCTACCTGACCATCGGCACGGCAAGCGCACTGGCCGGCTGGGCGGCGGTCGGCAAAAACGGCTACGTCCCTATGCTGGCGGGGCTGACGATGTGCATGCTCATCGGCGACAACGGCAGCGAATGGCTCGACAGCGGCCTGATGCGCGCGATGAACGTCCTCATCGGCGCGGCCATCGCCATTGCCGCCGCCAAACTGCTGCCGCTGAAATCCACACTGATGTGGCGTTTCATGCTTGCCGACAACCTGACCGACTGCAGCAAAATGATTGCCGAAATCAGCAACGGCAGACGCATGACCCGCGAACGCCTCGAGGAGAACATGGCGAAAATGCGCCAAATCAACGCACGCATGGTCAAAAGCCGCAGCCACCTCGCCGCCACATCGGGCGAAAGCCGCATCAGCCCCGCCATGATGGAAGCCATGCAGCACGCCCACCGTAAAATCGTCAACACCACCGAACTGCTCCTGACCACCGCCGCCAAGCTGCAATCTCCCAAACTCAACGGCAGCGAAATCCGGCTGCTCGACCGCCACTTCACACTGCTCCAAACCGACCTGCAACAAACCGTCGCCCTTATCAACGGCAGACACGCCCGCCGCATCCGCATCGACACCGCCATCAACCCCGAACTGGAAGCCCTCGCCGAACACCTCCACTACCAATGGCAGGGCTTCCTCTGGCTCAGCACCAATATGCGTCAGGAAATTTCCGCCCTCGTCATCCTGCTGCAACGCACCCGCCGCAAATGGCTGGATGCCCACGAACGCCAACACCTGCGCCAAAGCCTGCTTGAAACGCGGGAACACGGTTGAGGGCCGGACACGATGCCGTCTGAAACGCCTGCCGCTTCAGACGGCACCCCCAATCCACCTACCTTGTCGTTATGCCCGAATAACGGTACTATTCGCAGTTAACAGTTTTCATGCCGTCTGAAAAGTTTGAAGCGCGTTTCAGACGGCTGCCCGCCTACCTTATCTTACCGAAAGAACAATATGATCAACGATATTCAAAAAACAGCCGAAGGCAAGATGCAGCGTTCGGTCGAAGTACTGAAAGAAAATCTGGCGAAAGTGCGTACCGGTCGCGCGCATACCGGCCTGCTCGACCAAGTGGAAGTCGAATACTGGGGCAGTATGGTCCCCGTCAGCCAAGTTGCCAACGTAACGCTTCTAGACGCGCGCACCATCGGCGTGAAACCGTTTGAAAGCAATATGGCGGCCAAAGTCGAGAAAGCCATCCGCGATTCAAACTTGGGTCTGAACCCGGCAGCCGTCGGCGATTTGATCCGCGTGCCGATGCCCATGCTGACCGAGGAACGCCGCAAAGACCTGATTAAAGTCGTGCGCGGCGAGGCGGAAGAAGGACGCGTCTCTATCCGCAACGTGCGCCGCGATGCCAACGACCACATCAAAAAACTCCTCAAAGACAAAGAAATTTCCGAAGACGAGGCACGTCGCGGCGAAGAAGCGGTTCAAAAACTGACCGACAAATACATTACCGAAGCCGACAAACTCCTGACTGCCAAAGAAGAAGATTTGATGGCAATTTAACCTGCACGGTTCGGCGTTCAGACGGCATTTGAACGCCGAACCGCGAAAGGCAGACATGAAAAGCAGCACGCAGGCCGTTTTAGAACACACCGCCATCCCCAAGCATATCGCCGTAATTATGGACGGCAACGGCCGTTGGGCGAAAAAACGTTTCCTCCCGCGCATAATGGGACACAAACGCGGCTTGGACGCATTGGAAAATATGGTGAAGCATTGCGCCAAACTGGGTGTGCAATATCTGACCGTGTTTGCCTTTTCAACCGAAAACTGGCGCCGCCCCGAAGACGAAGTTTCGTTCCTGATGGGGCTGTTTTTACAGGCTTTGCAAAAACAGGTACGCCGCCTGCACGAAAACAATATGCGCCTGAAAATACTGGGCAGCCGCGAACGCTTTAATCGGCAGATTCTGCAAGGCATCGAAGAGGCGGAAGCCTTGACGGCAAACAATACCGGTCTGACCCTGAGCATTGCCGCCGATTACGGCGGACGTTGGGATATTTTGCAGGCGGCAAACAAACTGATTGCCGAAGGCGTATCCGAGATTACGGAAGACACGCTGGCCAAACACTTGATGCTGGGCGATGCACCGGAACCGGATTTGTTCATCCGCACCGGCGGCGAAACGCGCATCAGCAATTTCCTGCTCTGGCAGATGGCTTATGCCGAACTGTATTTCACCGATATTTTGTGGCCCGATTTTGACGGCAAGGCTTTGGACGATGCCGTCGCTTCGTTCCAAAAACGCGAACGGCGGTTCGGACGCACCTCCGAGCAACTGCCTATCGAACAGCAAAGGAACTGAATATGCTGAAACAACGGGTGATAACTGCTATGTGGCTGCTGCCGCTGATGCTGGGCATGCTGTTTTACGCGCCGCAATGGTTGTGGGCTGCATTTTGCGGACTGATTGCCCTGATTGCCTTGTGGGAATATGCCCGTATGGGCGGTTTGTGCAAAATCAAAACCAACCATTACCTCGCCGCAACCTTGGTTTTCGGCGTGGTTGCCTATGCGGGCGGCTGGATGCTGCCTAATTTGGTTTGGTATGTTGTTTTGGCATTTTGGCTCGCCATCATGCCTTTATGGTTGAGATTCAAATGGAGGCTCAACGGCGGTTGGCAGGTTTATGCCGTCGGCTGGCTTCTGGTCATGCCGTTTTGGTTCGCGCTCGTATCCCTGCGCCCGAATCCCGATGATGCCCTGCCGCTGCTCGCCGTCATGGGTTTGGTCTGGGTTGCCGACGTTTGCGCGTATTTCAGCGGCAAGGCGTTCGGTAAACACAAAATCGCACCGGCAATCAGCCCCGGCAAAAGCTGGGAAGGCGCAATCGGCGGCGCGGTTTGCGTGGCCGTGTACATGACTGCCGTACGAAGTGCCGGCTGGCTGGCATTCGATACAGGCTGGTTCGATACCGTGTTAATCGGTTTGGTGCTGACCGTCGTCAGCATATGCGGCGACCTGTTGGAAAGCTGGCTCAAGCGCGCGGCAGGCATCAAAGACAGCAGCAACCTGCTGCCCGGACACGGCGGCGTGTTCGACCGCACCGACAGCCTGATTGCCGTTATCAGCGTCTATGCGGCGATGATGTCGGTTTTAAATTGATTCTATGCCGTCTGAAAACGCTTCAGACGGCATCCGGTATAAAGTTATCCTCATTATGACACCACAAGTCCTGACCATATTAGGCAGTACCGGCAGCATAGGCGAAAGCACGCTGGACGTTGTCTCCCGCCACCCCGAAAAATTCCGCGTATTCGCGCTGGCAGGGCATAAGCAAGTCGGGAAACTGGCGGCTCAATGTCAAACGTTCCGCCCCGAATATGCCGTCGTTGCCGATGCCGAACACGCCGCCCGGCTTGAAGTCCTGTTGAAACGCAACGGCACGGCGACTCAGGTTTTACACGGCGCGCAGGCATTGGTTGACGTTGCGTCTGCTGACGAAGTCAGCGGTGTCATGTGCGCCATCGTCGGGGCGGCGGGGCTGCCTTCCGCGCTCGCAGCGGCGCAAAAAGGCAAAACCATTTATCTGGCGAACAAAGAGACGTTGGTGGTTTCCGGCGCGTTGTTTATGGAAACCGCCCGTGCAAACGGCGCGGCAGTGTTGCCCGTCGACAGCGAACACAACGCCATTTTCCAAGTTTTGCCGCGCGATTACACAGGTCGTCTGAACGAACACGGCATCCGTTCGATTATCCTGACCGCTTCCGGCGGCCCGTTTTTAACGACCGATTTAGGCACGTTCGACAGCATTACGCCCGCCCAAGCGGTCAAACACCCCAATTGGAACATGGGGCGCAAAATCTCCGTTGATTCCGCCACCATGATGAACAAAGGTTTGGAGCTGATTGAAGCGCATTGGCTGTTCAACTGCCCGCCTGACAAGCTCGAAGTCGTCATCCATCCGCAATCCGTGATACACAGCATGGTGCGCTACCGCGACGGCTCCGTGTTGGCGCAACTGGGCAATCCCGATATGCGTACGCCCATCGCCTATTGTTTGGGCCTGCCCGAGCGCATCGATTCGGGTGTCGGCGACCTTGATTTCGACGCATTGTCCGCGCTGACCTTCCAAAAGCCCGACTTTGACCGCTTCCCCTGCCTAAAGCTCGCCTATGAAGCCATGAACGCAGGCGGAGCCGCGCCCTGCGTATTGAACGCCGCCAACGAAGCCGCCGTCGCCGCCTTTTTGGACGGACAGATTAAGTTTACCGACATTGCCAAAACCGTCGCCCATTGTCTTTCACAAGACTTTTCAGACGACCTCGGCAACATCGAAAACCTGCTGGCGCAAGACGCCGTTACCCGCAGGCAGGCGCAGGAATTTATCGCCGTATTGTGATAAACCGTGCCGCAACGATATAGTGGATTAACAAAAATAAAGTTAATCCACTATAAAAAATGACAGGTCATCTGAAAACCCGCCTATCCGTCATGTGTGGCGGACAAAACGGCAGACTGGCTTTATAATCGGCAAAATAACGCCAATAATATTTTCCATACATTGCGAATGCTTTTCAGACAACCCCTGCTCTCATATGCCGTCTGAAACATCGGCAACGTCAACCCATACCCAACCAGAGAGATTCTTTTGCACACCCTTCTAGCTTTTATCTTCGCCATCCTGATTTTGGTCAGCCTGCACGAATTCGGACACTACATCGTCGCCAGATTGTGCGGCGTCAAGGTTGTGCGTTTTTCCGTCGGCTTCGGCAAACCGTTTTTCACCCGAAAGCGCGGCGACACCGAATGGTGTCTCGCCCCGATTCCGTTGGGCGGTTACGTCAAAATGGTCGACACGCGCGAAGGCGAAGTATCAGAAGCCGATTTACCCTACGCTTTTGACAAACAACACCCCGCCAAGCGCATCGCCATCGTCGCCGCCGGCCCGCTGACCAACCTCGCACTGGCGGTTTTGCTGTACGGACTGAGCTTTTCCTTCGGCGTTACCGAACTGCGCCCCTACGTCGGCACAGTCGAACCCGACACCATTGCCGCCCGTGCCGGCTTCCAAAGCGGCGACAAAATACAATCCGTCAACGGCGTTTCCGTCCAAGACTGGGGCAGTGCGCAAACCGAAATCGCCCTCAACCTTGAGGCAGGCAAAGTCGCCGTCGCCGTTCAGACGGCATCAGGTGCGCCAGCCGTCCGCACCATCGACGCCGCAGGCACGGAAGAAGCAGGTAAAATTGCGAAAAACCAAGGCTACATCGGCCTGATGCCATTTAAAATCAGTACCGTTATCGGCGGAGTAGAAAAAGGCAGCCCCGCCGACAAAGCAGGCTTGAAAACAGGCGACAAGCTGACTGCCGCCGACGGCAAACCCATTCCCTCATGGCAAGAATGGGCAAACCTTACCCGCCAAAGCCCGGGCAGGAAAATTGCCTTAACCTACGAACGCGACGGGCAGGCGCGTACTGCCGACATCCGCCCCGATACTGTCGAACAGCCCGACCACACCCTGATCGGGCGCGTCGGCCTCCGTCCGCAGCCGGACAAGGCGTGGGACGCGCAAATCCGCCGCAGCTACCGTCCGTCTGTTGTCCGCGCATTCGGCATGGGCTGGGAAAAAACCGTTTCCCACTCGTGGACAACCCTCAAATTTTTCGGCAAACTAATCAGCGGCAACGCCTCCGTCAGCCATATTTCCGGTCCGCTGACCATTGCCGATATTGCCGGACAGTCCGCCGAACTCGGCTTGCAAAGTTATTTGGAATTTTTGGCACTGGTCAGCATCAGCCTCGGCGTGCTGAACCTGCTGCCCGTCCCCGTTTTGGACGGCGGCCATCTCGTGTTTTATACTGCCGAATGGATACGCGGCAAACCTTTGGGCGAACGCATCCAAAACATCGGTTTGCGCTTCGGGCTTGCCCTCATGATGCTGATGATGGCAATCGCTTTTTTCAACGACATTACCCGCCTGCTTGGCTGAATTTCACGTTTCGTTATGCCGTCTGAAAGCATAACGCACCACAAGGAACTTATGATGAAACTGAAACAGATTGCTTCCGCACTGATGGTCTTGGGCATATCGCCTTTGGCATTTGCCGACTTTACCATCCAAGACATCCGTATCGAAGGCTTGCAGCGTACCGAACCGAGTACCGTATTCAACTACCTGCCCGTAAAAATCGGCGATGCCTACAACGACGGCCGCGGCGGGGAAATCATCAAAAGCCTGTACGCGACCGGATTCTTCGACGACGTACGCGTTGAATCCGCGGACGGACAGCTCCTGCTGACCGTCATCGAACGTCCCACCATCGGCTCGCTCAACATCACCGGCGCAAAAATGCTGCAAAACGACGCCATTAAGAAAAACCTCGAATCGTTCGGGCTGGCACAGTCGCAATACTTTAATCAGGCAACACTCAACCAGGCAGTCGCCGGACTAAAAGAAGAATATCTCGGACGCGGCAAACTCAACATTCAAATTACCCCCAAAGTTACCAAACTCTCCCGCAACCGTGTCTCCATAGACATCACGATTGACGAGGGACAATCCGCCAAAATCACCGACATCGAATTTGAAGGCAACCAAGTCTATTCCGACCGCAAACTGATGCGGCAAATGTCCCTGACCGAAGCCGGCATTTGGACGTGGCTGACCAGAAGCAACCAGTTCAACAGTCAGAAATTCACCCAAGATATGGAGAAAATAACCGATTTCTACCAAAACAACGGCTATTTCGACTTCCGTATCCTCGATACCGACATCCAAACCAACGAAGACAAAACCAAGCAGACCATCAAAATCACCGTCCACGAAGGCGAACGTTTCCGCTGGGGCAAAGTCTCCATCGAAGGCGACACCAAAGAAGTCCCCAAAGCCGAACTGGAAAAACTGCTGACCATGAAGCCCGGCAAATGGTACGAACGCCAGCAGATGACCGCCGTTTTGGGTGAGATTCAGAACCGCATGGGCTCGGCAGGCTACGCATACAGCGAAATCAGCGTCCAACCGCTGCCCAATGCGGAAACAAAAACCGTCGACTTCATACTGCACATCGAACCGGGCCGGAAAATCTACGTCAACGAAATCCATATCACAGGCAACAACAAAACCCGCGACGAAGTTGTGCGCCGCGAATTGCGCCAAATGGAATCCGCGCCTTACGACACTTCCAAGCTGCAACGCTCCAAAGAGCGCGTCGAGCTTTTAGGCTACTTCGACAATGTCCAGTTTGATGCCGTCCCGCTTGCCAACACGCCCGACAAAGTCGATTTGAACATGAGCCTGACCGAACGTTCCACCGGTTCCCTGGATTTGAGCGCGGGCTGGGTTCAAGATACCGGCTTGGTCATGTCCGCAGGCATTTCCCAAGACAACCTGTTCGGTACGGGCAAGTCGGCCGCCCTGCGCGCCTCCAGGAGCAAAACCACGCTTAACGGCTCGCTGTCGTTTACTGACCCGTACTTCACGGCAGACGGGGTCAGCCTGGGCTACGATATTTACGGAAAAGCCTTCGACCCACGCAAATCGTCCTCCGGCGTGAAACAATATAAAACCACCACCGCCGGCGGCGGCGTAAGGATGGGTATCCCCGTTACCGAATACGACCGCGTGAATTTCGGTTTGGCGGCAGAACACCTGACCGTCAACACCTACAACAAAGCACCCAAACGCTATGCCGACTTTATCAAGAAATACGGCAAAACCAACGGCGCAGACGGCAGCTTCAAAGGCTGGCTGTACAAAGGTACCGTTGGCTGGGGACGCAACAAAACCGACAATGCCCTGTGGCCGACACGCGGCTACCTGGCAGGCGTCAATGCCGAAATCGCCCTGCCCGGCAGCAAACTGCAATACTACTCCGCCACCCACAACCAAACCTGGTTCTTCCCCCTGAGCAAAACCTTCACGCTGATGCTCGGCGGCGAAGCCGGCTATGCCAACGGCTACGGCAAAACCAAAGAAATCCCCTTCTTTGAAAACTTCTACGGCGGCGGCCTGGGTTCGGTGCGCGGCTACGAAAGCGGCACGCTCGGTCCGAAAGTGTATGACGAATACGGCGACAAAATCAGCTACGGCGGCAACAAAAAAGCCAACGTTTCCGCCGAGCTGCTCTTCCCGATGCCCGGTGCGAAAGACGCACGCACCGTCCGCCTGAGCCTGTTTGCCGATGCAGGCAGCGTATGGGACGGCAAAACCTATACCGCCGCCGAAAGCGGCAACAACAAATCGGTTTACCCGGAAAACGCGCATAAATCCACCTTTACCAACGAACTGCGCTATTCCGCCGGCGGCGCGGTTACTTGGCTCTCGCCTTTAGGCCCGATGAAATTCAGCTACGCCTACCCGCTGAAGAAAAAACCGGAAGACGAAATCCAACGCTTCCAATTCCAACTCGGTACGACGTTCTAATCCCGCACATGCCGTCTGAAGCCCTTCAGACGGCATTTCGCGGCAACATCCGAAGGAGTTTTACCATGACCCGTTTGACCCGCGCGTTTGCCGCCACCCTGATCGGTTTGTGCTGCACCGCAGGCGCGCACGCCGACACCTTCCAAAAAATCGGCTTTATCAACACCGAACGCATCTACCTCGAATCCAAGCAGGCGCGCGAGATTCAAAAAACGCTGGACGGCGAATTTTCCGCCCGTCAGGACGAATTGCAAAAACTGCAACGCGAAGGTTTGGATTTGGAAAGGCAGCTTGCCGAAGGCAAACTCAAAGACGCAAAAAAGGCGCAAGCCGAAGAAAAATGGCGCGGGCTGGTCGCAGCGTTCCGCAAAAAACAGGCGCAGTTTGAAGAAGACTACAACCTCCGCCGCAACGAAGAGTTTGCCTCCCTCCAGCAAAACGCCAACCGCGTTATCGTCAAAATCGCCAAACAGGAAGGTTACGATGTCATTTTGCAGGACGTGATTTACGTCAACACCCAATACGACGTTACCGACAGCGTCATTAAAGAAATGAACGCCCGCTGACCCTTTCAGACGGCATACCGAACAGGAAAACCATGATTCCGGCCACCTACACCCTGTCCCAAATCACCGCGCAGCTCGGCGGCGAATGGCGCGGCGAGGACATTTCCGTTACCGCCGTGCGCCCGCTCGCAGACGCGCAGGCGGAACACATCAGCTTCCTCGCCAATCCGAAATACAAAGCCGAAGTCCACGACAGCAGCGCGGGCGCGTTCATCGTTTCCGCCAAAGCGGCAGACGGATTTGAAGGGCGCAACCTGATTGTCGCCGACGACCCCTATCTCTATTTCGCCAAAGTCGCGCGCCTGTTTTCACCCGTCGTCAAAGCGCGCGGCGGCATCCATCCGACCGCCGTCGTCAAACCGAGTGCCACCGTTCCCGCAAGCTGCGAAATCGGCGCGAACGCCTACATCGGCGCAAACACCGTGCTCGGCGAAGGCTGCCGCATCTTGGCAAACGCCGTCGTCCAACACGATTGCCGTTTAGGTGATGAAGTTGTTTTACATCCCAACGCCGTCGTTTATTACGGCTGCACACTCGGCAATCGCGTCGAGATCCACAGCGGCGCGGTCATCGGCGCGGACGGTTTCGGACTCGCCTTCGCCGGCGATTCGTGGTTCAAAATCCCGCAAACCGGCGCGGTAACGCTGGGCGACGACGTAGAAATCGGCTCGAACACCAACATCGACCGCGGTGCGATGAGCGACACCACCGTCGGCAACGGCACCAAAATCGACAACCAAGTCCAAATCGGACACAACTGCAAAATCGGTTCGCACACCGTCATCGCCGCCAAAACCGGCATCTCAGGCAGCGTAACCATAGGCAGCTACTGCATCATCGGCGGCGGCGTTGGCACGGTCGGACACATCGAAATCGCCGACAAAACCACCATCGGCGGCGGCACGTCCGTCACCCACAGCATTACCGAAAGCGGCAAACACCTTGCCGGCATCTTCCCGATGTCCGAGCATAAAGAATGGGCGCGCAACGCCGTTTACATCCACCGCTTAAGCGAAATGAACAAACGTCTCAAAACGCTGGAACAGCAGCTTTCAGACGGCAAAGACACGCAATAAATCCAAACCGATTTTTCCAAGGAACACAAAAACATGGACGTTCAACTCCCCATCGAAGCCAAAGACATCCAAAAACTCATCCCCCACCGCTACCCGTTTCTCCAACTCGACCGCATTACCGCCTTCGAGCCGATGAAAACCCTGACCGCGATTAAAAACGTCACCATGAACGAACCGCAGTTCCAAGGCCACTTCCCCGACCTGCCCGTGATGCCCGGCGTGCTGATTATCGAAGCCATGGCGCAAGCGTGCGGCACGTTGGCGATTTTGAGCGAAGGCGGGCGCAAAGAAAACGAATTCTTCTTCTTCGCCGGCATAGACGAAGCCCGTTTCAAACGCCAAGTCATCCCCGGCGACCAACTCGTCTTTGAAGTCGAGCTGCTGACCAGCCGACGCGGCATCGGCAAATTCAACGCCGTTGCCAAAGTGGACGGGCAAGTTGCCGTCGAAGCCGTGATTATGTGCGCCAAACGCGTGGTTTGAGCGTTCGGAAAAAGGTCGTCTGAAAGTTTCAGACGACCTAATAAAAAGAAAACCCACCGGTTTAGGTTTATTCAAACCCAGGGACACGGTGGGGATTAGTTTTATCTAACTGTATCAAATATAGTTTGAAACGTCAATTTTATAGTGGATTAAATTTAAACCAGTACGGCGTTGCCTCGCCTTAGCTCAAAGAGAACGATTCTCTAAGGTGCTGAAGCACCAAGTGAATCGGTTCCGTACTATTTGTACTGTCTGCGGCTTCGTCGCCTTGTCCTGATTTTTGTTAATCCACTATACAATAAGGAATCAGGTATTAGCGTGAATTATAAGGAATGCTGTAGTATTTTTTCTGATTTCAGAATGGAACGATATAAAAATGCCGTTGGGGAAGACAAAGCGGCTGAATTGTATTTATTGAATCTATCTTTATCAAGAGAACTTTTTCATGTTGTTTCAATATTTGAGATTGTTTTAAGAAACAAAATTGACATTTGCCTTCAACAGGAGTTTAAAGACAGAAACTGGTTATATGATAGCATACAGCCACAAACGAATCCTGCATTGAAATATCAAGGTTGCTTTTTAAGAAATGGTACGAAAGAATCTGCTGAATTAATCAAGGTTGCATTATCTAAAATACAAAATAATAGCGGAGGAAAGTTTGACCACAACCAATTGGTTGCAGGACTAGGATTCGGTTTTTGGCGGTATCTGTTTGCGGGAGGGAAAGATGCTCAATTTGATGCTACAGGGAAAGTATTGATGAAAGTTTTTCCAAAAAAGCCCAAATCTACACCAAGTGTGCAATATAACCAAAAATGGATTTTTCGAGAACTTTCCAATATTAACAATTTCCGTAATCGTTTGGCACATCACGAACCGATTTGTTTTAAAGGTGCAATAAAAGATACCAACTACGCTAGAAATATTCACCAATCTATTTTTGAACTGCTTAATTACATGGATGTAGATACTACTTCAGTATTTAGCCATTTTAGCGATCAAGTGATTGCGGTCTGCGATGAAATCGACAAACTGTAATTTTCTATTATTTGTCTTAACAAGCAGCGGAGTATTAAAAACATGACCCTTATCCACCCGACCGCCGTCATCGACCCCAAAGCCGAACTCGACTCCAGCGTCAAAGTCGGCGCGTACACCGTTATCGGCCCCAACGTCCAAATCGGTGCGAATACCGAAATCGGCCCGCACGCCGTCATCAACGGCCACACCAGCATCGGCGAAAACAACCGCATTTTCCAATTTGCCAGCCTCGGCGAAATTCCGCAGGACAAAAAATACCGCGACGAGCCGACCAAGCTGATTATCGGCAACGGCAACACCATCCGCGAATTCACCACCTTTAATTTAGGCACGGTAACCGGCATCGGCGAAACCCGTATCGGCGACGACAACTGGATTATGGCGTACTGCCACCTCGCGCACGACTGCGTGGTCGGCAACCACACCATTTTCGCCAACAACGCCTCGCTTGCCGGACACGTTACCATCGGCGACTACGTCGTTTTGGGCGGCTACACGCTGGTTTTCCAATTCTGCCGCATCGGCGACTACGCTATGACCGCCTTCGCCGCAGGCGTACACAAAGACGTGCCGCCCTATTTTATGGCATCGGGCTACCGCGCCGAACCGGCCGGCCTCAACAGCGAAGGTATGCGCCGCAACGGTTTTACCGCAGAGCAGATTTCCGCCGTCAAAGACGTGTACAAAACCCTCTATCATCGCGGCATTCCGTTTGAAGAAGCCAAGGCAGACATTCTCCGCCGCGCCGAAACCCAAGCCGAGCTTGCCGTATTCCGAGACTTTTTCGCACAATCGACGCGCGGCATCATCCGCTGACCATACCCTTTTGATGCCGTCTGAAACCTCCNAAAGCGTTTCAGACGGCATTTGCGCTATAATTCAAACCATCAAATCATCTTATTTCTCAGGGCTTCATATGTTAGACAAATACTCCCCCGCCGAAATCGAATCCAAACACTATCAAAACTGGGAAAGCCAAGGCTATTTCCGGCCCGATATGGATTTGACCAAACCGTCTTTTTCCATCCAACTGCCGCCGCCCAACGTAACCGGCACGCTGCACATGGGTCATGCCTTCAACCAAACCATTATGGACGGCCTGACCCGCTACTACCGCATGAAAGGCTGCAACACCGCCTGGATTCCCGGCACAGACCACGCGGGCATCGCCACGCAAATCGTGGTCGAGCGTCAGCTTGCCGCGCAAAACGTGTCCCGTCATGACTTGGGGCGCGAAAAATTTTTGGAGAAAGTGTGGGAGTGGAAAGAAGTTTCCGGCGGTACGATTACCCAACAAATGCGCCGTGTGGGCTGCTCTGCCGACTGGACGCGCGAGTATTTCACGATGGACGACGTGCGCGCCGAAACCGTGACCGAAGTGTTCGTGCGCCTGTATGAGCAGGGCTTGATTTACCGCGGCAAACGCTTGGTGAACTGGGATCCCGTGCTTGGCACGGCAGTGTCTGATTTGGAAGTGGAAAGCGTGGAAGAACAAGGCTCTATGTGGTACATCCGCTATCCGCTGGCCAACAATCCTGCCGAAGCCGTTATCGTGGCGACCACCCGTCCCGAAACGTTGCTGGGCGACGTGGCCGTTGCCGTCAATCCCGAAGACGAACGTTACACCCACTTAATCGGCAAAGAATTAATCCTGCCGCTGACCGGCCGTACCATCCCCGTGATTGCCGACGAATACGTTGAAAAAGACTTTGGTACCGGCTGCGTGAAAATCACGCCTGCGCACGACTTTAACGACTACGAAGTCGGCAAACGCCACGACACGCGCCTGATTAATGTGTTCGATTTGGAAGCCAAAGTGCTGGCTAACGCCGAAGTGTTCAACTTCAAAGGCGAAGCGCAACCAGGCTTTGCCCTGCCTGAAAAATACGCTGGCTTGGATCGCTTTGCCGCGCGCAAACAAATGGTTGCCGATTTGCAGGAACAAGGTTTCTTGGTCGAAATCAAACCGCACACACTGATGACGCCGAAAGGCGACCGTACCGGTTCGGTGATTGAGCCGATGCTGACCAGCCAATGGTTTGTCGCCATGTCCGCTACGCCAAACGGCGGCGAGCCTGACAGCGAATTCAAAGGCTTAAGTCTTGCCGATAAAGCCAAAAAAGCCGTCGACAGCGGCGCGGTACGTTTTATCCCTGAAAACTGGGTCAATACTTACAACCAATGGATGAACAATATCCAAGACTGGTGTATCTCACGCCAACTGTGGTGGGGCCATCAAATCCCCGCGTGGTACGACGAAGCAGGCAATGTGTACGTTGCCCGCAATCAGGAAGAAGCCGAAAAACAAGCCGGCAAAACAGGTTTGACCCGCGAAGAAGACGTATTGGACACATGGTTCTCCTCCGCGCTCGTGCCGTTCTCCACGCTCGGCTGGCCGTCTGAAACCGACGAACTCAAAGCCTTCCTACCGTCCAATGTCTTGGTCACCGGCTACGAAATCATCTTCTTCTGGGTGGCGCGCATGATTATGATGACCACCCACTTCACCGGCAAAGTACCATTTAAAGACGTGTACATCCACGGCATCGTGCGCGACCACGAAGGCAAAAAAATGTCCAAATCCGAAGGCAACGTCATCGACCCTGTGGATTTGATCGACGGTATCGACTTGGAAAAACTGCTGGTAAAACGCACAACCGGTCTGCGCAAACCCGAAACTGCGCCGAAAGTGGAAGAAGCCACCAAAAAACTCTTTCCCGAAGGCATCCCCGGTATGGGCGCGGACGCATTGCGCTTCACTATGGCGAGCTACGCCAGCCTCGGCCGCAGCGTCAACTTCGACTTCAAACGCGCCGAAGGCTACCGCAACTTCTGCAACAAAATCTGGAACGCCACCAATTTTGTGCTGATGAACACCGAAAACCAAGACTGCGGCTACGGCGCAACCGCCACCGAACCACGCGGCTATTCCTTCCCCGATATGTGGATTGTAGGCCGTCTGAATCAGACCATCGAGCAGGTTACGCAAGCCTACGAAACCTACCGCTTTGATTTGGCGGCGGAAACCCTGTACANCTTCGTGTGGAACGACTATTGCGACTGGTATCTGGAACTTGCCAAAGTGCAGCTTCAAACCGGCTGCGCCAGCCGCCAACGCGCCACACGCCATACCTTNTTGCGCGTACTCGAAGCCGCCCTGCGCCTGCTGCATCCGATTATCCCCTTCATCACCGAAGAACTGTGGCAAACCGTCGCTCCTATGTGCGACGCGAAAACCGCCGACAGCATCATGCTCGCCCGCTTCCCCGAAGCCGACGGCGGCGATATTGTTCAGACGGCATTCGAGCAAATGACCGTGTTGCAGGATTTGATCGGCACCGTCCGCAACCTGCGCGGCGAAACGGGNATCCAGCCCAACGTAAAAGCCCCGCTGTTTGTCGAAAGCGCGGACGACTTGGCGGACTACCTCAAATACCTGCCGATGATGACCCGCCTGACCGAAGCACGGCAAGTCGCCGCCCTGCCCGAAAGCGAAGACGCGCCCGTCGCCGTCTGCAACGGCGCGCGCCTGATGCTGAAAGTCGAAATCGACAAAGCCGCCGAAACCGCCCGCTTGAGCAAAGAAGCCGAGAAGCTGCAAAAAGCCTTGGACAAACTCAACACCAAACTCTCCAAACCCGGCTACACCGAAAAAGCCCCGGCGCATCTGGTGGAAAAAGACAAAGCCGATTTGGTGGAATTGGAAGACAAAATGGCAAAAGTGCAAACTCAGTTGGCGAAGTTGAAAGACTGATTTGATTGAATAGACAAGGCCGTCTGAAAACCTGAAACCAGAGTTTTCAGACGGCCTCATCAAAAGGAAATCAAATGATGGACTTCATCGTGCCTATATTGCTCGTCGTCGCCATCGTCGTACTTCATATTCATACCTGCTTTACCGAAGCCGTCCACCTCAACAAATGGCGACCGTGGCTGATTATTCTATTGTTGATTCTGACCGGCACTTGGTTTATCTACTTCGTCAGCCGTACCGCACTGATGAAGCTGGGTGTCCAACTGGTGCTGATTGCCGGCCTCGTGATTTATATTTCTTGAACGTCCGCCTGCAGTAAAATACCCGCAAAGGCCGTCTGGAAATGCAGCTTCAATGCCGTTACAACTTTTCAGACGGCCTCTTTTAAGAAAGGAAATAGATGAAACTCTTTATTCTGCCGGTGCTTTTATCCGCAACAACTGCTCTGGCTTCTCCGATTGTCGGTACATGGCATTGCGTTGGTTCTGATGAAAACATTCACAGTGATGCAAAAGTCAAATATCTTCAGGACGGCAGTTTCCGTGGCGATGCTAAGCTCAAAGTGGACGATGACGGCAATATCTTGGCATACCGTATTGTCGGAACAGGTAAATGGCGTTTTGAAAACAATGCCTTGACGGAAAGCCAAATCAAATATAGCGAAGTTTCACGACAGCACAGCCCTGCAACGCTGGCGTGGTTGGAAAAGTCGGAGAATGGACGACTCTTGGAAAGCATGATGTACACCGGATTGGTCGCACAGATGGACAAACCCGGAAAAGATGAAGTGTATCAACTGGATAAAACAGGCAAATTAGTGTCCGAAGACGGAACTTCCCGTGAGGTATGTACGAAAGTGAAGTGAAAAACACTTGTAGATCAGATAAGACATTCAAAGTCATCTGGAATCATTCGACCCAGACATGGACGGCGGTCAGCGAGCTTGCCGGTACAAGGAAAAAAGCAAATCTATCAAATTGACGGCCATCTCTGCCGCCCTGCTCATGGCATGAGGTACGGCTCAAGCCGCCACACATACGGCTGCGGACAGCCTGATTGCCATATCGGATAATTTGGCGGCAGGTATAACGGCAAACTGATTTGGAAAGCGCAAGCCAACCTCAACAGCCGTGCAGATGTAGGCGTAGGTATAGGCTACCTGTTTAGCCTTACACAAAGCCCTTCGGATTTCCGAAGGGCTTTTTTCAGATAAAACATTTGCACAATTGCAACATCAAGAAACCTTACAATATACAGCCCGAGACCTTTGCAAAACTTCCCAAAATCCCCTAAATGTCTTGGTGGGAATTTAGGGGATTTTGGGAAGTTTTGCAAAGGTCTCAGTCTAAAAGAATAAAACAATGCCGTCTGAAATCTTCAGACGGCATTGTTTTTGAATTACCCTCTAAGGAACGTTACACCGCTCAACCTCGATTGCATAATCGCCGTTTTCATTGCAGACAATGCTTTCGGACGAACAAAGTTACGACGGTATGCCAACACGACCCGACGGCTCGGTGCAGTACCCTCAAAAGGAATAATACTGAAAAGCATATGGTCGTTTTCAGTCAGTGCAGTTGCCGGCAATACACTGATTGCCAGACCGCTTGCAACCATATGGCGAATCGTATTAATCGAACTGCCCTGTAATGTATTGGTCAAACCCTGTATGCGTTGTTTGGCAGCCAACTCGGAGCAACTTGACAACACTTGATCCCGCATACAATTCCCTTCCGTAAGCAACAATACCTGTTCTTCGCCCAACATTTTAGACGACACAGCATCAAGCTCTTCAAACGGATGCCCCTTGGGGACAATGACGAAGAACGGTTCATCGTACAACGGTTCGGTAACGATACCCGGTTCCTGAAACGGCTCTGCCACGATAATTGCGTCAACGTCCCCACGCTTAAGGGATTCAGTCAACGTATGCGTATAGTTCTCCTCCAACATCAGAGGCATCTTAGGTGCAGTACGACGCAGAGAAACAATCAACTTTGGTAACAAGTAAGGAGCAACTGTGAAAATTAATCCAAGTTTGAATGCCCCCTCCAGCTCATTCTGCTCTTCATTTGCCAAATGCCTTATAAGCTCTGCCTCCTCAAGCACTTTGCGTGCCTGAGCAACGATGCGTTCCCCTGCCTCAGTCGTAATAATATCATTACTACTCCGGTCAAACAGGGAAACAGCAAGCTCCTCTTCCAGCTTCTTAATAGCAATGGATAAAGTGGGCTGGCTGACAAAACAACGCCGTGCAGCGCGACCGAAATGACGTTCCTGAGCAACTGCAACGATGTACCGTAATTCGGTCAAGGTCATGAACTATACCTTTTTCTGTTCAGGTAATGTAATGTTCAATTCCAGAACATCCACACCATCCTGCTTCTCTTGAGAAATACGGATATTATCCAAGGAAACATTCACATACTTAGACAAAACTTCCATCAATTCTTTACGCAAAGTCGGCAAATAATCGGGAGCCTGACCTTCTTGAGCACGCTCTTGGGCAATGATAATTTGAAGACGATCTCGTGCGACAGTTGCCGTTTTCTGCTTTCTACCAAATAAAAGATCAATTAATGACATACGTTAACCTCCAAACAGACGTTTGAAGAAGCCTTTTTTCTCAACTTCTAAGAAACGCATTTCACGATTTTCACCCAATAGACGGGCAATTACGTCCTTATAAGCTTCAGAAGCAACCACGCTGTCTTGATGAATAACAGGCTCACCTGAGTTAGAGGCCTGCAAAACGTTTTGCGATTCCGGAATCACACCAATCAAGGGAATACGCAAAATGTCACAAATATCCTGTACTGAAAGCATTTCACCTTTAGCTACACGTTCAGGAGAGTAACGAGTAATCAACAAATGCTCCTTAACCGAACCACCTTGCTCTGCCTTACGTGATTTACTTTGTAGAATACCTAAAATCCTGTCAGAGTCTCGAACACTGGAAACCTCCGGATTGGTCGTTACGATGGCTTCATCGGCAAAATACAATGCCATCAATGCACCTTGCTCAATACCGGCAGGAGAATCACAAATAATATATTCGAAACCCATTTTCTTACTACCCAACTCTTTCATGACCTTCTCTACACCCTCACGTGTCAAAGCATCTTTATCCCGAGTTTGGGAAGCAGGCAGAATAAACAAATTTTCACAGTTTTTATCTTTAATCAATGCCTGATTAAGTGTCGCCTCACCTTGAATAACATTAATGAGGTCATAAACGACACGCCGCTCACAGCCCATAATTAAATCAAGATTACGTAAGCCAACATCAAAATCAATCACCGCAGTTTTGTATCCGCGCAATGCCAAACCTGTTGCAATACTGGCACTGGTAGTCGTTTTACCAACACCACCCTTACCAGAAGTTACTACAATAATTTTTGCCACAATATTTCCTTTTTTAAATATCAAACAATTACTCTGAATCAATTGCACTGATAACCAAACGATTATCCTGCAACAATATCTGTACCGGCTGTTTATGCAAATAATCCGGCAAATCTTGTTCAAAATTGCGGTAAATACCAGCTATAGAAACTAATTCTGCCTGCATAGAATGAATAAATATACGGGCGGAAGTATCACCTTTTGCACCAGCTAAGGCCCGACCCCTCATTGGGGCATAAATATGTATATTACCGTCTGCAATCAACTCTGCACCTTGACTGACAGTACCGGTTACAATTAAATCTCCGTCTTCAGCATAAACCTGTTGGCCAGTACGGACAGAGGTTGTAACCAATACCGTTTTCCTCGTTTTCAGCTCATCGGCAGTTTCTTGCATCTCAATCTGATCCTGTTCTCTAATATTTTCTAGATGAGATGAACAGAAAAGCAAATGACACTTCGCTGCCACGGCAGCCCATCGCTCATCAGGATGTTTAAGACCTAAAATCTGCATACCATGTCTCGAAAAAAGCGAAACCAATGCAGCAAGATCTAAAGACTCAGGATAATCAAACTCCTGAAGATCCAACACAAAAGGAACGACACCAGATTCCTGGAATTTCTTCCCTAATTTGACTAAAACATTTTCCAAATCAAGCAAATCTGATGTATGTAAACAAATAGATAATACATCTATCTTTGTCGATTTTATATCGAAGGCATTAATCATAGATAAAACTATAGAATTTTTTAATGATGTAAGTTTACCGCGCAAACCTTAGCTATTCAATTAATATTTGAAAACACAATACTCAATAAATCATTAACCTTCAAATATTATGTAAAAATAACGCCATCTATTTCTAATAGATGGCGTTATATGCTCAAAATTACTCAGCCACTGGTTTATCAACTAATTCAACCAAAGCCAAGGGGGCATTATCGCCCTTACGGAACCCATATTTCAATACTCGAACATAACCACCATTACGAGCAGAGAAACGAGGACCCAAATCACCAAACAATTTTACTACAACATCACGATCACGAGTTCGGTCAAATGCCAAACGATGATTAGCCAAAGATGGTTTCTTACCCAATGTAATCAATGGTTCAACCACACGGCGTAATTCCTTTGCTTTAGGCAAAGTTGTTACAATAGTCTCGTGAGTCAACAATGAATTCGCCATATTACGCAACATTGCAGCACGATGACTGCTGGTACGGTTTAATTTGCGATTGCCATTACGATGACGCATATCAATTATCCTTTAATTCTTCATTAAGGCTTTTCTAAGCCTACGGGTGGCCAAGCTTCCAACTTAGAACCCAGTGTCAAACCTTTAGATGCCAATACTTCNTTAATTTCATTTAAAGATTTTCGCCCTAAATTCGGAGTTTTAAGAAGCTCAGTTTCAGTGCGTTGAATCAAATCGCCAATATAATAAATATCTTCAGCTTTCAGACAATTAGCTGAACGTACTGTCAATTCCAAATCGTCTACAGGACGCAAGAGAACAGGGTCAATAGGGGGAGCTTTTTCTTCAACTTCCTCTACAGGTGTACCCTGTAAATCAGCAAAAATAGACATCTGGTCAATTAAAATACGTGCCGCACTGCGCACAGCTTCCTCAGGATCAATTGAACCATCAGTCTCAATATCTAAAACCAATTTATCAAGATCTGTCCGTTGCTCTACACGTGCAGGTTCAACTTCAAAGCTAACACGGCTGATGGGCGAAAAGCTCGCATCCAACTGGATTGAACCAATCTGACGATTCTCATCACGAACAACCTGACGACCCGAAACAGATTGATAACCACGACCTTGCTCTACTTTAATCACCATTTCAATTTGACCATTATCAGCCAAATGACAAATGATATGGTCAGGATTCAGGATTTCTACATCATGCGGCAATTCAATATCACCTGCAGATACCACACCAGAACCTGACTTCTTCAACGTAAGTTGAACTTGGCTACGCCCGTGGAGTTTAAATACGATACCCTTAACATTCAACAAGATATCAACAACATCTTCTTGAACCCCGTCAAGGGTAGAATATTCATGCAAAACACCGGTAATAGCCACCTCTGTAGGAGCAAAACCATTCATGGATGACAGTAAGATACGACGCAAAGCATTACCTAAGGTATGACCGAAACCACGCTCAAATGGTTGCATAGATACTCTTGCATGAGTTGCAGAAAAAGTATTTACATCAATTTGACGAGGTTTCAAAAATTCGGTTGTGCTATTCTGCATTTAACTGTCCCTCACTGAGCTAGCATTATTTAGAGTAGAACTCTACCACCAGCTGTTCATTAATATCACCGGTCAATTCCGCGCGATCTGGCATATTCTTGAATACACCCTCAAGTTTATTAGCATCCACAGCAACCCAGCCAGGTAAACCAACTTGAGTAGCCAGACTTAATGCCTCTTGAATACGTACTTGCTTTTTAGCTTTTTCGCGAATAGAGACAACATCACCAGCCTTCACTTGGAAAGAGGGAATATTTACAACTTGCCCATTAACAGCTATAGCCTTGTGGGAGACAAGTTGTCTTGCTTCTGCACGAGTAGAGCCAAAACCCATACGATAAACAACATTATCCAAACGAGACTCTAACAACTGCAATAGCAACTCGCCGGTAGATCCTTTACGACGCTCTGCTTCCGCGAAATAACGGCGGAACTGACGCTCTAATACACCATAAATGCGACGAATTTTTTGCTTTTCACGCAACTGCAAACCATAGTCTGACAAACGTGGTTTTTTTCCACCATGCTGACCAGGAGCAGAATCAATTTTACATTTGGAATCCAAAGAGCGACGCGCACTCTTCAAAAACAAATCTGTACCTTCACGACGTGCTAATTTACATTTAGGGCCAATATAACGTGCCATGTTTTAAATCACTCCAATATTAAATACGACGTTTTTTAGGCGGACGGCAACCGTTATGAGGCAACGGGGTAACGTCAGTAATGCTGGTAATCTTGAAACCAAGAGCGTTTAAAGCACGTACAGACGATTCGCGACCAGGACCAGGGCCTTTAATGCGAACCTCTAAATTTTTAACGCCATACTCTTGGGCAACTTTACCAGCTGCTTCTGCTGCAACTTGCGCTGCAAATGGTGTACTTTTACGAGAACCTTTAAAACCAGCGCCGCCAGAGGTAGCCCAAGACAATGCATTGCCTTGACGGTCAGTGATTGTAATGATGGTATTGTTGAAAGATGCATGAACGTGAACAATACCTTCGCTTACGGTTTTACGTACTTTTTTACGCACACGCGAAGCTGTGTTTGCTTTAGCCATTAATCAAATTCCTTAAAATTTATTTCTTACCGGCAATCGCTTTGCGCGGACCTTTACGGGTACGAGCATTTGTGCGAGTGCGTTGACCACGACAAGGCAAGCCACGACGATGACGGAAGCCACGATAGCAACCCATATCAATCAGTCGCTTGATGCTCATTGTTACTTCACGACGCAAATCACCTTCAACTTCATATTTAGCAACTTGTTCACGCAAAGCGTCTAGTTGAGCCTCGTCCAAATCTTTTGCTTTAGTAATAGGAGCAATATTTGCTGCCTCACAAATCAATTTAGCACGAGTCGCACCAATACCGTAAATAGCCTGAAGACCAATCACGATATGAGCGTTATTAGGGATATTTACCCCTGCAATACGAGCCATATTTTTTCCTTTTTAGGGTAAAGTGTGTCACTATATCACAGAATCACATTAAAAGAAATATTCTATTAACCTTGACGCTGTTTATGACGGGGATCAGTGCAAATTACACGAACTACACGATTTCGGCGAATAATCTTACAATTGCGACAAATTTTCTTAACGGATGGTTGTACACGCATCATATTTTCCTTTTTGGTTTATCTTGCTCTAAAAACAATTCGAGCTCTAGTTAAATCGTAAGGCGTCAGTTCCACTGTAACCTTATCTCCCGGAGAAATACGGATGTAATGCATCCGCATCTTTCCGGAAATATGACCTAATACTATATGGTCATTCTCTAGTTTTACTTTAAAAGTAGCATTAGGTAAAGTTTCAAGGATTTCACCCTGCATTTGAATAGTATCTTCTTTCGCCATAATTCTATTTCCGAGAAAATGATTTCATTTCTGAACGAGTCATTAACTTATCATACTGCTGAGTAAGCCTGTATGAATTTATCTGCGTACTAAAATCCATCGTCACAACAACTAGAATCAGCAAAGAAGTACCTCCCAAATAAAAAGGCACATTTAGAAACGTAGTTAAGAGCTCCGGAATTAAACAAATAATCGTAATATAGAGTGCCCCAAACAATGTTAAACGCAATACAACTTTTTCTAAATATCTAGAAGTTTGTTCACCAGGCCTAATCCCAGGAACAAAAGCACCACTCTTCTTCAAATTCTCCGCCATCTCCTTAGGGCTGAAGACCAAAGCCGTATAAAAATAGCAGAAGAAAATTACTGTCACCGCAAATAAAACAATGTACAGAATTTGACCGTGCTGCAATAATCCTGCTATTGTATGCAAAATATTATTTGGATCAGCTGAACCAAGCCAACCCAAAAGAGTAGATGGAAACAGAATAATACTAGAAGCAAAAATAGGAGGAATAACACCAGCCATATTTAACTTAAAAGGCATGTGCGTATTCTGACCACCCAACCCGCTATTAAACTGGCGTTTCGCATAATGAATAGGAATCTTACGCTGTGAACTTTCAAAATATACAACCAAATAAATTAATAACAAGGCACCAAAAACAATAAATAATGCCATCAACATACTCATAGCACCTTGATTTGTCAAGGTAATGATTCTCGTAATACCCGATGGAATGCCTGAAGCTATGCCAGCCGTAATAATCAGAGAAATTCCGTTCCCAATACCCCTTTCAGTAATCTGCTCGCCAAGCCACATAAGGAACATAGTTCCTGTTACCAAAGAAACTACGGTGGAAACATGAAACTCAAATGAGCTTGTTACAACAACTCCCTGCTGAAATACAAAGGACGCAACACCTAGACTCTGTAGTATTGCTAATAATACAGTGCCATATCTAGTATATTTCGTAATTAACTTTCTACCAGCTTCACCTTCTTTTTTTAGTGCCTTTAATGAGGGTAAAATTTCTGAAGCCAGCTGAACAATAATGGATGCAGAAATATACGGCATAATGCCTATTGCAAATATACTAAAGCGCTCTAACGATCCACCGGAAAACATATTTAACATTCCTAGGATACCGTTCCCAGCGCTTTCGTATAACTTGGCTAAAGCAACAGCATCAACTCCAGGAACGGGTATATGAGCACCAATTCGAAAAACAATTAACGCCCCAAATAGAAATAAAAGACGTTTCTTAAGATCTCCAAAATTGGACAAAGCTGATGACAATTGCTGTTTAGCCACAATAATTAAACCTTATATCTCAATCTTGCCGCCAATAGCTTCAATTGCAGCCTTAGCACCTTTGGTAGCTTTTACACCTTTCAAGGTAACCGCTTTTGAAATTTCGCCAGAAGCAATAACTTTTACATTAGAAGCAGTTGCAGGAATCAGACCAGCTTGTTTAAGAACCAAGACATCAATCTCGTTCACAGCAATCAGATTTAATTCACTCAAACGAACTTCAGCATTAGCGGCAGCAGTCAAAGATTTGAAACCACGTTTCGGCAGACGACGTTGCAAAGGCATTTGACCGCCTTCAAAACCTACCTTGTGGAAACCACCAGCACGGCTTTTTTGACCTTTATGACCACGACCACCTGTCTTACCCAAGCCGCTACCAATACCACGGCCTACACGACGACTAGCGTGAGTAGCACCCTCAGCAGGTTGAATAGTATTCAAAAACATATTAAGACTCCACTTTCAACAAGTAGCTGATTTTATTAATCATACCACGGTTTTCAGGGGTATCCAAAACCTCTACAGTATGTTCACGACGGCGCAAACCTAAACCGCGAGCACATGCACGATGAGATTCAATTGTACCGATCAGGCTCTTAACCAATGTAACTTTAATCTTTTTTTGCTCAGTCATGGTTAGCTCCCAAAATATCTTCTACTGTCAAGCCACGTTTAGCAGCAATATCAGCAGGGGTATATAGTTTAGACAAACCGTCTAATGTAGCGCGTACAATATTGTACGGATTAGTAGAACCATGTACTTTAGCTGAAATGTTATGGATACCCATAGCATCAAATACTAAACGCATTGGACCACCAGCTTTTACACCGCTACCTTCTTTAGCAGGTTGCATAAATACCTTAGTAGCACCATGACGACCAATAACCTCATGATGAATAGTACCGTTTTTCAAAGGTACTTTAATCATAGAACGTCGAGCTTGGTCCATTGCTTTTTGAACAGCAACTGGTACTTCTTTTGATTTACCTTTGCCCATACCGATGCGACCATCACCATCACCAACAACAGTCAGTGCAGAGAAAGCCATGATACGGCCACCTTTAACTACTTTAGTCACACGATTAACTGCGACCATCTTTTCAATCAGGCCGTCACCGCGTTCTTCAATTTCATGTTTTGCCATCTGAAAGTCTCCAAATATTAGAAGCTTAAACCATTTTCACGTGCAGCTTCAGCCAAAGCTTTCACACGACCGTGATATTGGAAACCTGAACGGTCAAAAGCAACTTTTTCAATACCTACTGCTTTAGCTTTTTCAGCAATACGCTTACCAACTACAGCTGCCGCTTCAACGTTGCTACCTGATTTCAGGCTACTACGTACTTCAGCTTCCAATGTAGAGGCTTGAGCCAATACTTTATCACCTTCAGCACTAATTACTTGAGCATAAATATGATTATTGCTTCGGAACACACATAATCTTACCATTTTCAAGTCCGCAATACGCGCACGGGTTTTGCGTGCACGACGGAGTCGGGTTGTATGTTTATCCATTAGTGAACCTCAATTATTTTTTCTTGGCTTCTTTCATCACTACTACTTCACCCACATAACGAACACCTTTACCTTTATAAGGCTCAGGAGAACGGAATGCACGGATTTCAGCAGCGACTTGGCCAACCACTTGTTTATCTGCACCAGTCAAAACGATTTCTGTTTGGCTAGGAGTTTGAACAGAAACACCTTCAGGCATTTCGTATACGATTGGATGAGAGAAGCCCAAAGACAAGTTCAAAACTTTGCCTTGAGCTTGGGCACGATAACCCACACCAATCAATTGAAGTTTCTTCTCAAAACCTTCAGAAACACCCTTAACCATGTTATTAACCAATGCACGAGCAGTACCAGACATAGCATTAGCCTGTTTACTGTTATTTTTTGCAGCAAAAGTCAATTTACCATCGTTCAATTCAATAGCAACATCGGAATACAAAGGAAAAGACAATTCGCCATTTTTACCTTTGATTACCAATGCATCTGTTCCGAATTTTACTTCTACACCAGCAGGAACAGTCACTGGGTTTTTTGCGACGCGTGACATTTACTTTTCTCCACTAGGCTACGATGCACAACAACTCACCACCCACACCCTCAGAACGGGCTTTGCGATCAGTCATTACACCTTTAGAAGTACTAACAATAGCGACACCCAACCCATTCATTACACTAGGGATCTCACTTGATGCTTTGTAAATACGCAAACCTGGACGTGAAACACGTTTGATTTGCTCAATCACAGGACGACCTGCATAGTATTTCAATTGAATTTCCAATACCGGTTTTGCATCAGCAGAAACCGTAAAATCCTCGATATAACCTTCATCTTTCAAAACTTTTGCAATTGCGCATTTCAATTTTGAGGAAGGCATGGCAACTGTTGCTTTATTAGCACGTTGCGCATTGCGAACACGAGTCAACATATCGGAAATAGGATCATGCATACTCATTATTTATACTCCTATTACCAGCTAGCTTTAACAACACCAGGAATCTCGCCACGCATAGCGATTTCACGGATTTTAATACGGCCCAAACCAAATTTACGGAAAGTGCCACGAGGACGACCTGTTAAAGCACAACGACGACGTTGACGCACAGGTGCTGCATTACGAGGAATGGATTGAAATTTCAAACGTGCCTCAAAACGCTCTTCTTCAGTCGCATCTGCATCATTAATAACAGCAAAAATTGCCTCACGTTTAGCTGCAAATTTTTTTGCCAATGCCTGACGTTTCAGCTCACGATTAATAAGTGCTTTCTTAGCCATGATTATCCTTTAAACGGAAACTTGAACAGTGACAACAAAGCTTTCGCTTCTTCATCAGTTTTTGCGGTAGTTGTAATTGTAATATTCAAACCACGCAAAGCATCAATTTTATCGTATTCAATTTCCGGGAAAATAATTTGCTCACGAACGCCCATATTGTAATTGCCACGACCATCAAATGATTTACCGCTTACACCACGGAAGTCACGTACACGAGGCAATGCAATAGTGATCAAACGATCTAAGAATTCAAACATTTGATCACGACGCAATGTTACTTTGCAACCAACCGGATAGTTATCACGGATTTTAAAACCTGCGATAGATTTACGAGCAACCGTAACAACCGGTTTTTGGCCAGCAATTTTCTCTAAATCTGAAACAGCATGCTCCATGACTTTTTTATCAGCAACGGCCTCACCTACACCCATATTTAAGGTGATTTTCTCAATACGCGGAACTTCCATTACTGATTTGTAACCAAATTGTTTAACCAATTCAGGAACAACTGTCTCTTTATAAAACTCTCTCAAACGAGCCATGTTATCTCCTTATGCTCCAATGATAGAGCCATTTGATTTGAAGAAACGAACGCGTTTAACTTTGCCTTCATTTTCAATCAGCTTAATACCAACACGGTCTGCTTTATTAGTTTCTGGATTCAGGATTGCAACATTAGAAATATCCAAAGGCATTTCTTTAGTAATAATGCCACCCTCAATACCACGCATTGGATTAGGTTTTTGATGGCGCTTCACAACATTCACACCTTCAACAACAACTTTATTACCCAATACTCGAACTACCTGACCTTGCTTACCTTTATCTTTACCGGTAATTACTACAACCTGATCGCCTTTAATGATTTTATTCATCGCGCTATTCCTTATAATACTTCAGGCGCCAATGAAACGATTTTCATAAATCGCTCAGTACGCAATTCACGGGTTACCGGACCAAAAATACGAGTACCCAAGGGTTCAAGTTTATTATTCAATAATACAGCAGCATTATTATCAAATTTAATTAACGCGCCATCTGGACGACGTACACCCTTAGCAGTACGAACAACTACTGCATTGTATACATCACCTTTTTTGACGCGGCCACGCGGGGCTGCATCTTTAACTGCAACTTTAATAATATCGCCAACAGAAGCGTAGCGACGCTTAGATCCGCCTAATACTTTGATACACATTACGCGACGCGCACCAGAGTTATCAGCCACATCTAAGATGGTCTGCATTTGAATCATATTAGTACCTTTAAATTAACCAACTTAATTTACCACTTTCATATAACTTACACCCAATTACAGATGCTCATTAAATGAAACCATCAAGGTTCTAGTAAACCAGTCTTGGATCCCGAAGGGGAGAACTTCCAGAAGAAACTGAAAGATAAGAAACGAAGTTTACACTCAAATTCACTTTGGCGCAATACTTCGTTTCCTATTAAAGCTAACTGTCTTAATTTTTAAACAGTACGCGCTTTCTCAACCAGTTCTTTAACAACCCAAGATTTGGTTTTCGACAGTGGACGAGATTCCGCAATTACTACTACATCACCAATTCCATATTGATTATTTTCATCATGGGCATGGATTTTAGTTGATAAACGGATAATTTTACCGTACAGGGGATGTTTTACTTTACGTTCAACCAATACCGTAACGGTTTTGTCCATCTTGTCGCTTACCACTTTGCCTTGCAAAGTACGAACATTTTTATTTTCGCTCATTACTTAGCACCTTTTTCAGTTAAAATGGTTTTAATACGAGCAATATCGCGACGTACACGTTTTAATTCACTTGGTTTACCCAACTGACCAGTTGCATTTTGCATACGTAAGCCAAATTGAGCCTTCAACAAGTCCAACAAATCTGCATTTAATTGCTCAATAGATTTGTCTTTCAATTCATTTGCTTTCATTATTGACCTACCTGTCTTACTACAAAGGTCGTAGGAATAGGCAATTTGGCAGCAGCTAATTCAAATGCTTCACGAGCCAAAGCCTCTGGAACACCGTCCATTTCATACAACACTTTGCCTGGTTTGATTTCGGCAATGTAATATTCCACGTTACCTTTACCGCCACCCATACGAACTTGAATAGGTTTTTCAGTAATTGGTTTGTCAGGGAATACACGAATCCAAATACGACCACCACGTTTAATGTGACGAGTCATTGTACGACGAGCAGCTTCGATTTGACGGGCAGTCAAACGACCACGACCAACGGCTTTCAAACCGAACTCACCGAAACTTACTTTATTACCGCGAGTAGCAATACCAGTATTGCGACCCTTTTGTTGCTTGCGGTATTTCAGTCTAGTTGGCTGCAGCATTACGTCCACCTGCCTTTCTTTGTTTCTTCTCATGCTCAGGTTTAGCTGAAGTCTTTACATTACCTTCAGTATAGACCCAAACTTTCAAACCTAGCACACCATAAGTGGTATGGGCTTCGCTAGTTGCATAATCTACATTTGCACGCAAAGTATGCAGAGGTACACGACCTTCACGATACCATTCGCTACGAGCAATATCCGCACCATTCAGACGACCCGAGGTCATAATCTTGATACCTTTTGCTCCTGAACGCATAGCATTTTGCATAGCACGTTTCATAGCACGGCGGAATTGAACGCGTTTTTCCAATTGCTGAGCAATACCATCAGCAATAATTTGTGCATCCAATTCAGGTTTACGGATTTCTTCAATATTCACATGAACAGGCACACCCATCAAGGCTTGCAAATCACGTTTCAGAACTTCGATATCCTCACCTTTTTTACCAATTACTACGCCTGGACGGGCAGAGTGAATGGTAATACGTGCAGATTTTGCAGGACGTTCAATAACTACGCGACCAACAGAAGCATTCGCCAATTTTTTACGCAGGTAGTTACGAACATCAATATCTTGTTTCAAAACAGCAGAAAAGTCGGTGCTTTTAGCAAACCATTTTGAAGCCCAGTCTTTAGTTACCGCCAGGCGAAAGCCTGTAGGGTTAATCTTTTGTCCCATAGCTTTTCCTTAGTTGCCCACTGTCACATTGATATGACAAGTTTGTTTTTCAATGCGGTTACCGCGACCTTTGGCACGAGCTTGGAAACGTTTCAAGCTTGGACCTTTGTCAACAAAGATAGTTACCACTTTCAACTCATCAATGTCGGCACCGTTATTGTGCTCGGCATTAGCAATAGCTGATTCCAATACTTTTTTAATCAATTCAGCACCTTTTTTAGGACTGAAAGTCAAAATATTCAAAGCTTGGGCAACGTCTTTACCACGAATCAAATCAGCTACTAAACGAGCCTTTTGAGCAGAGATACGGGCATTTTTATGTTGTGCATTTACTCTCATGATTCACCTTATTTCTTTTTAGCCTTTTTATCAGCCAAGTGGCCTTTAAAGGTACGGGTCAATGAGAATTCACCTAATTTATGACCAACCATGTTATCACTGATAAACACGGGCACATGAGTGCGGCCGTTGTGAACAGCAATGGTCAGACCGATAAAATCAGGCAGAATGGTAGAACGACGAGACCAAGTTTTAATCGGGCGCTTGTCGTTGCTTGCACGAGCAGCATCTACTTTTTTCAGCAAATGCAGGTCTACATATGGGCCTTTTTTCAATGAACGAGCCATACTAATTAACCTTTATTTGAGTAACGACGACGAACAATCATGTTATCCGTGCGTTTGTTATTACGAGTGCGGTAGCCTTTAGCAGGAGTACCCCATGGGCTAACCGGTTCGCGAGCTTCACCGGTACGACCTTCACCACCACCATGCGGGTGATCGACAGGGTTCATGACAACACCACGAACGGTCGGACGAATACCACGCCAACGATTGGCACCGGCTTTACCGATTTTCTTCAGGCTTTGCTCTTCGTTACCGACTTCACCGATGGTTGCACGGCAATCTACGTTGATTTTACGAACTTCGCCAGAACGCAGACGGACTTGAGCGTATGCGCCTTCTTTAGCCAGCAATACCGCAGAAGCACCGGCAGAACGTGCAATTTGTGCACCTTTACCAGGCTTCATTTCGATACAGTGGATAGTCGTACCAACCGGAATGTTGCGGATCGGCAGGGTGTTACCTACTTTGATGGCAGCTTCAGCACCGGAAACCAATACAGCACCGGCTTGAATACCGCGAGGAGCGATGATGTAGCGACGTTCGCCGTCTGCATAGCACAACAGTGCAATAAAGGCAGTACGGTTAGGATCGTATTCGATACGCTCTACTTTGGCAGGGATACCGTCTTTGTTACGTTTAAAGTCTACAACACGGTAATGGTGTTTATGACCGCCGCCTTTATGACGAGTGGTGATATGACCATTATGGTTACGACCAGCAGTAGAATTTTTCTTTTCGAGCAAAGGTGCATAAGGCGCACCTTTGTGCAAACCTTCTGTTACCACGCGAACCATGCCGCGACGGCCTGCAGAAGTTGGCTTCATTTTAACGATTGCCATTTTGTTTATTCCTTATCTGCAGCTGCAGCAGCGGCTTCCAAATCCAACTCTTGACCGGCAGCCAAGCTTACATAAGCTTTTTTAACATCGCTGCGGCGGCCCAAAGTACGACCAAAACGCTTAGTTTTGCCTTTAGTTGTAACGGTAGTTACAGAAGCAACTTGAACACCAAACAGCAGCTCAACAGCAGCTTTGATTTCAGGTTTAGTTGCATTTGCCAAGACTTTAAACGTCATTTGGTTGCGTTTTTCAGCCAATACGTTGCTTTTTTCAGAAACGATAGGTGCCAAAATCACTTGAGTCAAACGTTGTTGATTCATACCCATTGCTCCTCTAATTGTGCAACTGCATCTTTAGTGATGATTACTTTTTTGTAACGCAGCAAGCTGTAAGGATCAACTTGTTGAGCTTCCAAAACCAACACGTTTGGCAAGTTGCGTGAAGCCAAGTAAACATTCTCGTCGAGCTGTTTGGTTACAAACAACACTTGCTCCAGACCAAGATTTTTCACTTGTTCAGCAAAAACTTTGGTTTTAGGAGTTTCAGCAGTCAACGCTTCGATAGCAAACAAACGCTCGTCACGAGCCAATTGGGACAGAATAGTCGCCATACCGGCACGGTACATTTTACGGTTTACTTTTTGAGTGAAGTTTTCGTCAGGTTTGTTCGGGAACGCGCGACCACCTTTACGCCACAGCGGAGAAGAAGTCATACCGGAACGGGCACGGCCGGTACCTTTTTGACGCCATGGTTNTTTGGTTGAGTGTTTTACTTCGGCACGGGTTTTTTGAGCACGGTTACCAGAGCGGGCGTTTGCCAAGTAGGCATTTACCAGCTGATGAACCAACGCTTCATTGTATTCGCGGGCGAACAAAGCATCAGAAACAGACAGGCTGCCTGAAACTTGTCCTTTAGCGTCAATTACTTTCAATTCCATTACGCACCTACTTTCACGCTAGGACGAACTACAACATCGCTGTTGACCGCACCCGGAACAGCACCCTTAACCAACAGCAGTTGGCGTTCTGCATCAACACGGACAACTTCCAATTTTTGAACAGTTGCTTTGGTGTTGCCGTATTGGCCGGCCATGCGCTTACCAGGGAACACGCGACCCGGGTCTTGCGCCATACCGATAGAACCTGGAACGCGGTGAGAGCGGGAGTTACCGTGGGAAGTACGTTGGGCACCGAAGTTATGACGTTTGATCGTGCCGGAGAAACCTTTACCTTTAGAGGTACCGGTTACATCGACCAGTTGACCAACTTCAAACATAGAAACGGTGATTTCGTCACCGGCTTTCAATTCAGCCAGTTTTTCTTCAGTCAAAGCAAACTCGATCAAACCGCGACCGGCTTCAACACCTGCTTTTGCAAAGTGTCCAGCTTCGGCTTTGTTGACACGGTTAGCTTTTTTCTGACCAAAGGTAACTTGAACGGCAGTATAACCGTCAGTATCTTTGGATTTTACTTGTGTAACGCGGTTGGCAGACATATCCAAAACGGTTACCGGAACAGAAACACCCTGTTCGTCGAACACGCGGGTCATACCAACTTTGCGTCCAACCAGACCTAAAGTCATGATTATTTTCCTTTTAAAGTAAAGGGACAGGCTACGATTGGCCTGTCTTTCAGACAAAGTTAAACTTGGCACGAATGTACCAAGCTCGGCATTATATCCGACAAGTTAAAGAAATATCAATAGAAATATCAGAAATATCTTCAATATGCCGTCTGAAGCGTTTTGAATCTTCAGACGGCATAAGGTCGGGCTATTTTAAAGGATTGGTATCCGATTATCGCGGCGTATGCATCTTTCTCCGACAAACCGGAATATGGTTGATGACTGCATCCATTATTTCTTCGAGATGGTAGTTTTCGTATGCCGAATAGTAAACAGGTCTAGAAATCTGCAAACCTGTCGCTTCCAGAATCCTTTTTTGTACCGATTCAGCCTTCTCGTCTAGAAACTGTTGCAAATTCGGCTGCGGCTGATGCAGCACCTTATCCCAATAACGTCCTTTCATCGCCATATCCGCCTGATTGATTGCAACAACAACCCTATCCGGATCAATCATTTTAAGGATAACGTCCCTCAATAAATCATAGGCCGTACCCAAATCGCGGGAGCTGCCGTCAAGGATAACAAACACCAAATCTATCCAGCCCCACTGCCCATCCGAATGAGTATAGGTTTTGGACAGGACATCAATCAGTTTTTGCCGATGGGCGCGGTCGGCTTCTTTCCCGTCGCCCAAACCTGCGCTGTCCCAAAACCGCAACACATCGTTCAGCATATAGCTTTCGACCAATTGCGTTTCGGGATCCACGCCTGTACCTACCCTGGCTTTTTGTTCGCCAAACAAGGCATTTAAGGTTGGGGACTTGCCGACACCTGTCGCACCGACAAGCAAGACATCCAAAGGACGGAAATCGGCTGCTGTGACCTTTTGCCCGATTTCGGAAATACGGTAACGATGCATATGTGCTCCTACCAGCCAAACTAAGAGGCAAATGTGCTAATCATCCCTCCAATCGCTTTTGCAGCACCACCGATCAGCGTCCCGACGTCGCTCGCTATCGTTGAAACAACTTCTTTAACCGCGCCTCCCGCAGCCCCCAATATTTTCTCCAGCGCACTGCCGATACTGCTGTCGATTTCTTGCCGCTCCTCCTGTTTGCGGCGGCTGGTATCTCGTTCGATTTCTTCCACATTAATCTTCTCTGCCACAATCACCCGTTTTTCAGACGGCATAGCCGTAATGATGTAACGCAACAGGCGGGTTATGTTATAGGGACGCTGCTCCTCATCCTCACTCTTAAAGCCTGCTGAAAAATAAATCGGATTGACCGTAACGCCGGTAGCTTCCTGAATGCGCTTGCGTGTCGAACACACTTTCTCCTCCAAAAAGTTTTCCAAGGCGGCGTTCGGACGGCCGGCTTCCGCATCCCAATTCCGCCCTTTCATCGCCATATCGCACTGATTAATCGCAACCAGCAACCGGTCTGTACGGCCTTCCCCGCTCTTCTTCAATGTATTGATGATTACATTGTTAATCAGTTCGTACGATGTCCCCAAGTCCCTGGAACCGCCGTCAAGCAGCACCAAAACCAAGTCGATGACGGCTTTGCCGTTACTGTCTTTCTCCAGCAGCTTATTGATGATATTGCGCCGGTGCCGTTGGTCTGCCTTCTCTCCGTCGCCCAAGCCCGGACTATCCCAAATCGTCATATTTTCCAATTCATATTTGGCAATATCCATAGTTTCAGGATCTACACCCACGCCTACTTTTGCGACTTCCTTTACCGCCCCATCACTCTTTCCCGTTGCCTGATCTATGCTGAACAAGGCATTGATGGTGGATGATTTGCCGCAACCGGTGGCTCCGGTAATCAAAATATTGACGTGCGTGTCCTGCAAGATCTTAACCGCCCGCTCCAAATCATGCCGTTCTTCCGAATTCAATTCTTGTTGTTTAAAATATCTTTAAAGACATTAAGTAGGCTCATCATCTTTCCTTTATTTACTTGAGAATAAAACATCATCCATCCTTAGAATCAGATGGATGCTTCTGCCCAAACCAAGCCCGATTCTACCTTTCTTCGGGGGGCAAGCCTTCGGAAGGCTATGGATAAAAAATATCCTGTTTTGTTCACTAAAAAATGCCGTCTGAAGATTCTTGAGGCACAAAATAAGCCGATTTCACCGACCGCACTGTTTTTTGATTTTGTTGTTTTATCTTGAATCTGTTTGCCGCCGCATATTTTCAGACGGCATAACATAAAAAATCCCCAAGCATTGATTGCTTGGGGATTTTCAATAGTCCGAATTATTGGACTTTGATTTCTACATCAACACCTGCAGGTAAGTCCAGCTTCATTAGTGCTTCAGTAGTTTTATCAGTCCAATCCACAATGTCCATCAGGCGCAAGTGGGTGCGGATTTCCAATTGTTCACGAGAAGTTTTATTCACGTGTGGAGAACGCAGAATGTTGAAGCGCTCGATTTTAGTCGGCAACGGAATCGGGCCTTTTACAACGGCGCCAGTACGTTTTGCAGTTTCAACAATCTCTTGGGCAGAACGGTCGATCAGGCTGTAATCATAAGCTTTCAGGCGGATACGGATTTTTTGGTTTGCCATTTATCAATATCCTTCAATTAAGCGATTACAGAAGAAACCACGCCGGCACCTACGGTACGGCCACCTTCGCGAATCGCAAAGCGCAGNCCTTCTTCCATAGCGATAGGCGCAATCAGTTCTACAGTAATGGTTACGTTCTCACCCGGCATTACCATTTCTACACCTTCTTCCAAAGTAACCGCGCCAGTTACGTCGGTAGTACGGAAGTAGAATTGTGGACGGTAGTTAGCGAAGAACGGAGTGTGACGACCACCCTCTTCTTTGCTCAGTACGTATACCTCTGCTTTGAATTTGGTGTGAGGAGTGATGGTGCCGGGTTTGGCCAATACTTGACCACGCTCTACGTCTTCACGTTTGGTACCACGCAGCAATACGCCTACGTTGTCACCTGCTTGACCTTCGTCCAGCAGTTTGCGGAACATTTCAACGCCGGTACAAGTGGTTTTTTGGGTTTCTTTCAGACCTACGATTTCGATCTCGTCACCAACGTGGATGATACCGCGCTCTACACGACCGGTTACTACGGTACCGCGACCAGAGATAGAGAATACGTCTTCGATAGGCAACAGGAACGGTTTGTCCACGGCACGCTCAGGAGTCGGGATGTAGCTGTCCAATGCAGCAGCCAATTCGAAGATTTTTTCTTCGTAAGCGGCGTCGCCTTCCAAGGCTTTCAGTGCAGAGCCTTGTACGATCGGGCAGTCGTCGCCTGGGAAGTCGTAGCTTGACAACAAGTCACGGATTTCCATTTCAACCAGTTCCAACAGCTCGGCATCGTCAACCATGTCGCATTTGTTCATGAACACGATGATGTAAGGTACGCCTACTTGGCGGGCCAACAGGATGTGTTCGCGAGTTTGCGGCATAGGACCGTCAGCTGCGGAACATACCAGGATTGCGCCGTCCATTTGGGCTGCGCCGGTAATCATGTTTTTAACGTAGTCGGCGTGGCCCGGGCAGTCTACGTGCGCATAGTGGCGGGTTTCGGTTTCGTATTCTACGTGTGAAGTATTAATGGTAATACCGCGGGCTTTTTCTTCGGGAGCGTTATCGATTTGGTCGTAAGCTTTTGCAGAACCACCGAATTTTTTAGCCAAAATAGTAGTCAAAGCAGCAGTCAGAGTGGTTTTACCATGGTCAACGTGACCGATGGTGCCAACGTTTACGTGCGGTTTGCTACGTTCAAATTTTTCCTTAGCCATGAGCTAATTCCTTTACATATAAAGATCGATTAAAGAACAATGGCCGTCTAAAAATTTATTTTCAGTTTCAGACGGCCTTTTCTGATTAGCCTTTGCGGGCTTCAGTTACATCAGCAGCTACGTGCGCAGGAGCTTCAGAATATTTCTTGAACTCCATAGAGTAAGTAGCGCGACCTTGGGTTGCAGAACGCAGGTCGGTTGAGTAACCGAACATTTCTGCCAGAGGTACTTCGGCGCGAACTTTCTTACCACCGATACCGTCATCATCCATACCCAATACAACGCCACGACGACGATTCAAGTCGCCCATTACGTCACCCATGTATTCTTCAGGGGTTTCCACCTCAACTGCCATGATTGGTTCCAACAGAGCTGGATTGGCTTTACGCATACCTTCTTTAAAGGCTTGAGAAGCTGCCAATTCGAAGGCCAGTTGTGAAGAGTCAACATCATGCGAAGAACCGAAAATCAAACGTACACGAACGTCAACAACTGGGTAACCGGCAACGATACCGTTAGGCAAAGTATCGCGAATACCTTTATCGACAGACGGAATAAATTCGCGAGGAATCACACCACCTTTAATTTCATCGATAAATTCGTAACCCGCACCACCTGGTTCCATAGGTTCCATTTTAATCACAACGTGACCGTATTGACCTTTACCACCAGATTGTTTAGCGTGTTTGTATTCAGCTTCGACTTCTTTGCGGATGGTTTCGCGGTAAGCCACTTGAGGCGCACCGATATTCGCTTCCACACCGAATTCACGTTTCATACGGTCTACAATAATTTCCAAGTGCAGCTCACCCATACCGGAAATAATGGTTTGACCGGACTCTTCGTCTGTACGGACACGGAAAGAAGGGTCTTCTTTAGCCAGACGGTTCAGGGCAATACCCATTTTCTCTTGGTCAGCTTTGGTTTTCGGCTCAACGGCAATATGGATTACCGGCTCAGGGAATTCCATGCGCTCCAAGATAATCGGTGCATTTTCTGCACACAGGGTTTCACCGGTAGTAACGTCTTTCAGACCGATAGCAGCGGCAATGTCGCCAGCGCGTACTTCTTCGATTTCAGTACGGTCTGCAGCAGTCATTTGTACCAAACGGCCGATACGTTCACGAGTACCTTTTACTGAGTTCAATACGGTATCACCGGATTTCACAACGCCAGAGTAAACGCGAATAAAGGTCAATTGACCAACGTATTTGTCGTTCAACATTTTGAACGCCAATGCAGAGAATTTCTCTTCATCGCTGGCTTGACGGCTGTCGGCTTCTTCAGTGTTAGGATTAACACCTTGAACCGGAGGAATATCGGTAGGAGCAGGCAGCAATTCTACAACTGCATCCAACATACGTTGAACACCTTTGTTTTTAAATGCAGAACCGCACAACATAGGTTGGATTTCACCTGCCAAAGTACGTTGACGTAATGCACCTACGATTTCTTCCTCGGTCAGCTCATCGCCACCCAAGTATTTGTCCATCAATTCTTCGCTGGCTTCTGCTGCGGCTTCAATCATGTTTTGACGCCATTCCTCGGCAGTTTCAACCAATTCGGCGGGAATGTCGCCATAAGTAAAGGTCGTACCTTTATCGGCCTCATTCCAAATGATGGATTTCATTTTCAGCAGGTCAACAACACCGGTGAAACTGTCTTCTGCACCCACCGGAATAACAATAGGCACTGGGTTTGCACGCAAACGGGTTTTCATTTGCTCAACAACGCGGAAGAAGTTGGCACCTTGACGGTCCATTTTGTTTACAAATGCCAAGCGAGGTACTTGGTATTTGTTAGCTTGACGCCATACGGTTTCGGATTGAGGTTGAACACCACCCACCGCGCAGTAAACCATTACCGCACCATCCAATACACGCATAGAACGCTCTACCTCTACGGTAAAGTCAACGTGTCCTGGGGTATCGATGATGTTGAAGCGGTGTTCTGGGAATTGTTTCGCCATACCGGACCAATAGGAAGTAACAGCAGCGGAGGTAATGGTAATACCACGCTCTTGCTCTTGTTCCATGTAGTCGGTAGTAGCCGCGCCATCATGCACTTCGCCCAGCTTGTGGGTCAAACCAGTATAGAACAAAATACGTTCTGTAGTAGTGGTTTTACCCGCGTCAATATGGGCGGAAATACCGATGTTACGGTACAGGCTGATCGGGGTCTTACGAGCCATTTTATTAGCCTTTCAAAATTAGAAACGGAAGTGAGAGAATGCTTTGTTGGCTTCAGCCATGCGGTGTACTTCTTCACGTTTTTTCAACGCACCGCCACGACCTTCAGCCGCATCAATCAATTCGCCTGCCAAACGCAGGTCCATAGATTTCTCACCACGTTTACGGGCCGCGTCACGAACCCAGCGCATTGCCAAAGCCAGACGACGTGAAGGACGAACTTCAACAGGAACTTGGTAGTTTGCACCACCTACACGGCGGCTTTTCACTTCCACGATAGGTTTGGCGTTTGCAATGGCTTCGTTAAATACTTCGATTGCTACTTTGCCGGTTTTTTTCTCAATTTGTTCCAGCGCACCGTAAACAATACGTTCTGCAACAGATTTTTTACCGTCAATCATCAATACGTTCATGAATTTAGTCAGCTCAACGCTGCCGAATTTAGGATCTGGCAGTACGTCGCGCTTAGGGACTTCTCTACGTCTTGGCATTTTAATTTCCTTTAATCTATTCAGTTGGGTCTATTCCCATGAATACCCAATTGAGTATTCACTTACTCGGCCGTTGTTCAGCTTAGGCGGCCGACGTGCCTATTTGAGTCCCGATAATTATTTAGGACGCTTAGCACCGTATTTAGAACGGGCTTGTTTACGGTCTTTAACACCTGCAGTATCCAAAGAACCGCGTACAGTGTGGTAACGTACACCGGGCAAGTCTTTTACACGACCACCGCGGATCAATACAACGCTGTGCTCTTGCAAGTTGTGGCCTTCACCGCCGATGTATGAAATGACTTCAAAACCGTTGGTCAGGCGAACTTTACATACTTTACGCAATGCAGAGTTAGGTTTTTTAGGGGTAGTTGTGTATACACGGGTGCACACGCCACGTTTTTGCGGGCAAGCTTCCAGTGCAGGCACTTTGTTTACGTACACAGGCTTTTGACGGCCTTTGCGTACCAATTGGTTGATAGTTGGCATATTTTCTCGTCCTGTTGAGTTAAATACTTGCCGACACCATGTCGGCAAGAGTGGAATTATATTTTTATTGCAAGCATACAGTCAAGCGCAAGATCAGGAAGATTCATCATTTTTCTTTTTTCAGATAAACATTTAGGTCCCATATACTCATAAACAACTATTACCAGAAAGGAAATCACTAATAATTTAAATGCCGTCTGAAAGAAAAACCGCAAGCCTAAAGCTTGCGGTTTTGTATTGAATAAACGCACCAAAGATTATTCATCCGTTACTTGGGTTTCAGCAGTCTCCTGCTCTACCTCTTGCCATTGTTGATGACGGCTGCGGTGGTAAGTCAAACCGGTACCGGCAGGAATCAAACGACCGACAATCACGTTCTCTTTCAAACCGCGCAGCTCGTCTTGTTTGCCCATAATAGCGGCCTCTGTCAAGACGCGGGTTGTTTCTTGGAATGATGCCGCAGAAATAAAGCTGTCTGTAGACAAGGAAGCTTTGGTAATACCCAGCAACACGTTTTCGTAACGTGCCGGCTCTTTGTCTTCAGCCATGGCTTTTTCATTGGCAAGCATCACATCGCCACGCTCAACTTGTTCGCCGGTAATGAACTCTGTATCACCGGAATCAACGATGTTCACTCGACGCAGCATTTGGCGGATGATGACTTCGATGTGTTTATCGGAAATCTTCACACCTTGCAGACGGTAAACCTCTTGCACTTCTTGAACGATATAACGCGCCAGTGCTTCGATACCTTGCAAACGCAGAATATCATGCGGATCGACCGCGCCGTCCACAATGGTTTCGCCACGGTTTACCACTTGACCGTCGTGTACCAAAATCTGTTTCTCTTTGGAAATCAGGGTTTCGTATGCTACACCGTCCACGTCGGTAATAATCAGACGTTGCTTGCCTTTGGTCTCTTTGCCGAAGGAAACGGTACCGGTAATTTCCGCCAACATACCTGCATCTTTCGGTACACGTGCTTCAAACAGCTCGGCAACGCGCGGCAGACCACCGGTAATGTCGCGGGTTTTGGAAGAGGCTTGCGGGATACGCGCCAATACGTCGCCTTTACCGATTTCCTGACCTTCGCGTACGGTAATCACCGCACCAACGGGGAATGCCATCGAAACCGGAGTGGACGTACCGGGAATACAGATTTCCACGCCGTTTTCATCCAACAATTTTACAGTCGGACGCAGCAGTTTGGATGCACTGCTGGAGCGGCGTTTGCCGTCGATCACTACCAAAGTGGACAAACCGGTTACATCATCGGTTTGTTTGGCAACGGTAACGCCCTCTTCCACATTCTCGAATTTCACCATACCTGCGTGTTCGGTAATCATCGGACGGGTATGCGGATCCCAAGTTGCCAAGGTTTGACCGGCTTTAATGGCCATACCGTCTTGTACCAGCAGGATGGCACCGTAAGGTACTTTGTGGCGTTCGCGTTCACGACCGATATCGTCGTGAATCACGACTTCGCAAGAACGGCCGATGACAACCAATTCGCCTTTGTTGTTGGCAACATAACGCATTTGGCTGCTGAATCGTGCCGTACCGTTGGATTTGGCTTCCACCTGGCTGGCTGCCGCCGCACGGGATGCCGCACCACCGATGTGGAACGTACGCATAGTCAGCTGGGTACCCGGTTCGCCGATTGATTGGGCGGCAATCACGCCGACTGCCTCGCCGGCATTGACCAGTTTGCCGCGCGCCAAGTCGCGGCCGTAACAGTGCGCGCACAAGCCATGGCGGGTTTTACAAGTAATCGGGGTACGGACTTTGACTTCATCGACACCGGATTGGTCAATCAAATCCACCAGTTTTTCAGTCAACAACGTACCGGCTTCAACCAATGTTTCGCCACTTGACGGATCGACAACGTCAGACGCGGTAACACGGCCCAAAATACGATCGCGCAATGCTTCAATCACATCACCGCCTTGTACGACTGCCTTCATGACAAAGCCGTCTGAAGTACCGCAATCGTCTTCAACAACCACTAAGTCTTGGGTTACGTCTACCAAACGGCGGGTCAGGTAACCGGAGTTCGCGGTTTTCAACGCGGTATCCGCCAAACCCTTACGCGCACCGTGGGTTGCAATAAAGTATTGCAATACGGTCAGACCTTCGCGGAAGTTTGAGGTAATCGGCGTTTCAATAATCGAGCCGTCAGGCTTCGCCATCAAACCGCGCATACCGGACAACTGTTTAATCTGAGCCGCAGAACCACGGGCACCGGAGTCAGCCATCATATAGATGGAGTTGAATGACTCTTGATCGACTTCGTTGCCGGCACGGTCGATAACTTTCTGTTTGGACAGGTTGTCCATCATCGCTTTAGCGATTTTATCGCCGGCACGACCCCAAATATCGACCACTTTGTTGTAACGTTCGCCGTTGGTGACCAAACCTTGACGGTATTGGTCTTCGATTTCTTTAACTTCGGCATTAGCCTCGGCCAGCAAGGCTGCTTTTTCTTTCGGAATTTCCATATCGTCAACCGCAATGGAAATACCGCCTTTAGCCGCAAAACCGAAACCGGTATACATCAGGTGGTCGGCGAAAATAACTGTGTCACGCAAGCCGCACAGACGGAATGATGCGTTAATCAGTTTAGAAATTTCTTTTTTCTTCAGCGCTTTGTTGATGTACTCGAACGGCAGGCCTTTAGGCAAGATTTCGCTCAACAATGCACGGCCTACGGTTGTTTCGTAACGGTTAACGACAGGCTCGAATTCACCGGCTTCGTTTTTCACCCATTCGCGCAGACGTACGGTAATTTTAGTACCCAGTTCAACCTGTTTGGTATGGTATGCACGATGCACTTCTTTCACATCGGCAAACAGGCTGCCTTCGCCTTTGGCATTGATACGGTCGCGGGTCATGTAGTACAGACCCAATACGATATCTTGAGAAGGTACGATGATTGGTTCGCCGTTGGCTGGAGACAATACGTTGTTTGAAGCCAGCATCAGGGTGCGCGCTTCCATTTGCGCTTCCAAGCTCAATGGAACGTGTACCGCCATTTGGTCACCGTCAAAGTCGGCGTTAAATGCGGCACACACCAATGGGTGCAACTGAATCGCTTTACCTTCAATCAGGATAGGTTCAAACGCTTGAATACCCAAACGGTGCAGGGTCGGCGCACGGTTCAGCATAATCGGATGTTCGCGGATTACTTCTTCCAAGATGTCCCATACTTCCGGTACTTCTTGTTCTACCAATTTTTTCGCTGCTTTAACGGTAGAAGCCAAACCTTGTTTTTCCAATTTGTGGAAAATAAATGGTTTGAACAGTTCCAACGCCATTTTTTTCGGCAGACCACATTGGTGCAGACGCAGGTATGGGCCTACAGTAATCACGGAACGACCAGAGTAGTCCACACGTTTACCCAGCAGGTTTTGACGGAAGCGGCCGCCTTTACCTTTAATCATGTCAGCCAATGATTTCAGCGGACGTTTGTTGGCGCCAGTCATGGCTTTACCGCGACGACCGTTATCCAACAGCGAGTCAACTGCTTCTTGCAACATACGTTTTTCGTTACGAACGATGATGTCAGGCGCATGCAGTTCCAACAGACGTTTCAGACGGTTGTTACGGTTAATAACGCGGCGGTACAAATCGTTCAAATCGGAAGTGGCAAAACGACCGCCATCCAATGGAACCAACGGACGCAAATCAGGCGGCAATACCGGCAGCACGTCCATAATCATCCATTCCAGTTTCATACCGGAACGGTGGAAGGCTTCCAATACTTTCAAACGTTTCGCGATTTTTTTGATTTTGGTGTCAGAACCGGTAGATTCCAGCTCTTGACGTAAGATTTCGATCTCGCCAGTAATATCCAAGGTGCGCAACAATTCACGAATACCTTCTGCACCCATTTTGGCATCGAAGTCGTCGCCGTATTCGTCCAGTTTGTTGTAGTAATCGTCTTCAGTCAGCAATTGACGACGTTGCAGCGGAGTCATACCGGGATCGGTTACCACAAATGCTTCAAAGTACAATACGCGTTCGATATCGCGCAAAGTCATGTCCAGTACCATACCCAAGCGGGAAGGCAGAGATTTCAAGAACCAAATGTGGGCAACAGGTGCAGCCAATTCAATGTGGCCCATGCGTTCGCGGCGCACTTTGGACAGGGTCACTTCTACGCCACATTTTTCACAGGTTACGCCTTTAAATTTCAAGCGTTTGTATTTACCGCACAAACATTCGTAGTCTTTGACCGGGCCAAAGATTTTGGCGCAGAACAAACCGTCGCGCTCAGGTTTGAACGTACGGTAGTTGATGGTTTCAGGTTTTTTAACTTCGCCATAAGACCATGAGCGGATGGTTTCGGGAGAGGCAATACCGATTTTGATGGCATCAAACTCTTCTTCCATGCCGGCAGTTTGCAACGGATTAAATAAGTTCAACAAATTCATTTCTGCTCCTTAAAGGAAGTATTTTTACCGCGTAGCGGATTTTCGATATGGATAGAGGTACAGTGTTTTCAGACGGCATTTCGTTTTTAAACATTGTCGGCTGCCCCACAACCTGCAGAACAGCTCCCCTTATGCCGTCTGAAACCCGTATCAGTAGCGTTCCAAATCGATATCCAAGCCCAGTGAGCGAATCTCTTTAACCAATACGTTGAAGGATTCAGGCATACCGGCATCGATTTTGTGTTCACCTTTGACGATGTTTTCGTACATTTTGGTACGGCCGTTCACGTCGTCAGACTTCACAGTCAACATCTCTTGCAGCGTGTAGGCTGCGCCATATGCTTCCAGTGCCCAAACCTCCATCTCGCCGAAACGTTGGCCACCGAACTGGGCTTTACCGCCCAGAGGCTGCTGGGTAACCAGACTGTATGGACCGGTAGAACGGGCGTGCATTTTTTCGTCAACCAAGTGGTGCAGTTTCAGATAGTGCATCACACCGACTGTTACCTTGCGGTCAAATGCTTCGCCCGAACGGCCGTCATACAGCGTGATTTGGGTTTTGCTGTCGTTGAAGCCCAGTTTCTCAACCTCAGGATCTTCGCTTGGGTAAGCCAAGTTCAACATTTCGCGGATTTCAGACTCTTTCGCACCGTCGAATACTGGAGAGGCGAAAGATGCACCTTTACGCAGGTTAGAAGCCAATTCGATGATTTCTTCATCAGTCAGGGCATCCAAATCTTCTTTCTTACCGCTACCGTTGTAGAGTTTGTTCAAGAATTCACGCAGCTCGCTGGCTTTGCGTTGCTCTTTCAGCATACGGTCGATGCGTTCGCCGATACCTTTTGCCGCCCAACCCAAGTGAACTTCCAAAATCTGACCGATGTTCATACGGGAAGGTACGCCCAATGGGTTCAGTACGATGTCTACCGGACGGCCATCAGCCATGTACGGCATGTCTTCCACTGGCAGAATGCGTGATACCACACCTTTGTTACCGTGGCGACCCGCCATTTTGTCACCGGCTTGCAGACGGCGTTTGATGGCGATAAATACTTTCACCATTTTTTGTACGCCCGGTTGCAGCTCGTCGCCTTGAGTCAGTTTTTTCTTCTTGATCTCATACAACTCATCCGCTTCTTCGCGTTTTTGTTGCAGGCTCAATTTAATCAGTTCCAACTGTTTGGCCAAGTCTTCGTCAGCCAGCCGGATGTCAAACCAATCATGTTTGCTGGACAGGCTTGCCAAATATTCGGTAGTAATTTCTCTACCTTTAGCCAGCTTCATCGGACCACCATTGGCTTTTTGACCTACAATCATACGTTCGATACGGTCGAATGCGTCATTATCGAAAATACGCAATTGATCGCCCAAATCTTGACGGTAACGTTTCAATTCAGAATCAATAATGGATTGAGCACGTTTGTCGCGTTGAATGCCTTCACGAGTAAAGACTTGAACGTCGATAACGGTACCGCTCATGCCGGTAGGCATACGCAATGAAGTATCTTTTACGTCAGATGCTTTTTCACCGAAGATGGCACGCAGCAGTTTTTCTTCAGGAGTCAGTTGGGTTTCGCCTTTAGGTGTTACTTTACCTACCAAGACGTCACCGGCTTCTACTTCTGCACCGATATATACGATACCGGATTCATCCAAACGGTTTTGCATACGTTCGGACAAGTTCGGAATATCGCGGGTAATGTCTTCCGCACCCAGTTTGGTGTCACGTGCAACAACGTTCAGCTCTTCAATGTGAATCGAAGTGTAACGATCGTCCGCAGCCACTTTTTCTGAAATCAGAATCGAGTCTTCATAGTTGTAACCGTTCCATGGCATGAAGGCGATGGTCATGTTTTGACCCAAAGCCAACTCGCCCAAGTCAGTAGATGCACCGTCGGCTACCAAGTCACCACGTTGCAACACATCGCCTGCTTTTACGGCCGGGCGTTGGTTGATGTTGGTAGATTGGTTGGAACGGGTGAATTTAACCAAATTGTAAATATCGACACCCACTTCACCGGCAGTCGCTTCATCATCATGAACACGAACTACGACGCGGTTGGCATCTACATACTCAACCACACCGCCGCGGCGGGCAACGATTGCAGTTGCAGAGTCAACCGCAACAGAACGCTCGATACCGGTACCAACCATTGGTTTTTCAGGGCGCAGGCAAGGTACAGCCTGACGTTGCATGTTGGCACCCATCAATGCACGGTTCGCGTCATCATGTTCCAAGAATGGAATCAGAGATGCTGCAACGGATACTACTTGACCGGTTGCCACGTCCATATATTGAACGCGGTCAGGCGTTGCCATAATGGTTTCGCCTTTTTCGCGACAAGTAACCAAGTCACCAATCAGATTACCGTCTTTGTCCAAATCGGCATTCGCCTGTGCAATCACATAGCGGCCTTCTTCGATAGCAGACAAGTAGTCGATTTCTTCAGTTACTTTGCCGTCGACAACACGGCGGTAAGGCGTTTCCAAGAAGCCATAATCATTGGTACGCGCATAAACGGACAATGAGTTAATCAAACCGATGTTCGGACCTTCAGGCGTTTCAATCGGACATACGCGACCATAGTGGGTCGGATGTACGTCTCGCACCTCAAAGCCTGCACGTTCGCGAGTCAAACCGCCTGGGCCCAATGCAGATACACGGCGTTTATGAGTTACTTCAGACAATGGGTTGGTCTGATCCATAAATTGGCTCAATTGGCTAGAGCCGAAGAATTCTTTAATCGCGGCAGAAACAGGTTTCGCATTGATTAAGTCATGCGGCATCAAGTTCTCAGATTCTGCTTGATTCAAACGCTCTTTAACTGCACGTTCTACACGAGCCAAACCGCTACGGAATTGGTTTTCAGTCAACTCACCCACAGAACGAACACGACGATTACCCAAGTGGTCGATATCGTCTACTTCGCCATGACCGTTACGCAGTTCAACCAATGTAGCAATGGAAGCAACGATGTCTTCAACGCTCAGAACGTAACCACCTTTTTCAGCAGCACCGGCCAAAGTTTTGTTCAGCAAACGGCCATACCAAGAGTTTTGTTGTGCTTCAGACAATTTTTGCTCGTATGTGCGCGTATTGAATTTCATACGACCTACGCGAGACAAGTCATAACTGTCTTCACTGAAAAACAAGCGGTTGAAGAGCTGCTCAACAGCTTCTTCGGTAGGCGGTTCGCCAGGACGCATCATGCGGTAAATCGCTACGCGTGCAGCTTGCTGATCAGCAGTTTCGTCTGTACGCAGAGTGCTGGAGATGTAACCGCCTTGATCCAATTCATTGATATAAAGGGTCGTAATTTCTTTTACACCATGGATATCAAGTTTGGCCAACAGTTCTTCTGTAATTTCATCGTTAGCAGAAGCCAATACTTCGCCGGTTTCCGGATCAATCAGATCAGCAGCCAATGCTTTGCCTATCAGGCTTTCTGGCTCTACATCCAGACGAGTCAAACCTGCATTGGTAATATCACGGATATTTTTCGCAGTAATGCGTTTACCTTTGGCGACCAGTACATTGCCTTCTTTATCCAAGATATCAACTTTGGCTGTTTCACCTTTCAGACGGCCTGCAACCAGATCAGTTTGAACACCGTTTGAAGACAAATAGAAAGTTTCTTTGTCATAGAAAATATCCAAGATTTGTTCATTGTTATAGCCCAAAGCTTTCAACAAAATCGTAACCGGCATTTTACGGCGACGGTCGATACGGAAATACAGCAAATCTTTTGGATCAAATTCGAAATCCAACCATGAACCACGGTAAGGAATAATACGAGCAGAGAACAACAACTTACCGGAAGAATGTGTTTTACCACGGTCATGCTCAAAGAACACGCCGGGAGAACGGTGCAGCTGGGAAACAATCACACGCTCAGTACCATTGATGACAAAAGAGCCACTTGGCGTCATCAATGGAATTTCGCCCATATACACTTCGTTTTCACGAACTTCTTTTACAGTCGGCTTAGATGCTTCTTTATCCAAAATCACCAAACGGATACGGGCACGCAATGGAGCAGCGTAAGTAATACCGCGCAATTGACATTCAGGGATATCGAACAAAGGCTCGCCCAATGTGTAATGCACAAACTCCAATCGCGCATAACCGTTATGGCTCACAATAGGGAAAATAGAATTAAATGCTGCTTGCAGACCATCATCAGTGCGTTGGTCAAAAGCATTTTCCAGCTGCAAAAATTTCGCATAAGAATCAATTTGGGTTGCCAGCAAGAAAGGAACATCCAAGACATTCTCTCGCTTTGCAAAACTCTTACGGATACGTTTTTTCTCGGTAAACGAATAGCTCATATACACTCCGAAAAGCAATTTTAAATAATAGGCCGTCTAAAACAACGGCATGCATCAACCTGATATTTACATTTATTTGCAATGGTTTTATCAAGACTATGCAAATAAATGTAAACAATGCCTGATGCTTATTTTAAGAAGCAAAATAAGGCTGGCAGAAAACTGCCAGCCTTCACAGGAAGCATCAAATTATTTGATTTCGACTTTAGCGCCGGCTTCTTCCAGTTGTTTTTGGATGTCTTCAGCTTCAGCTTTAGAAACACCCTCTTTCAGAGTTTTAGGTGCACCGTCAACGATGTCTTTAGCTTCTTTCAGACCCAAGCCAGTGATAGCGCGGACAACTTTAATCACGCCAACTTTTTGATCACCAGCAGAAGCCAATACTACGTCAAATTCAGTTTTTTCTTCAGCAGCAGCTGCACCAGCACCCGCAGGACCTGCAACTGCAACGGCAGCAGCAGAAACGCCAAATTTCTCTTCAAAAGCTTTAACCAGGTCGTTCAATTCCATTACGGTCAAAGAACCAACGGCTTCCAAAATGTCTTCTTTAGTAATAGCCATGCTATTTTACTCCAAATATTGTATTAAAAAATAATTGATTAAATGAAACAAAATTGATTAAGCGGCTTCTTCGCCAGCTTTTTTCTCTGCCAAAGCAGCCAAACCACGTGCAAAGCCTGATACAGGAGCTTGCATAACGAACAACAGTTTGGACAACAGTTCTTCGCGACTTGGAATAGAAGCCAACTCAGCAACCTGAGCAGGATTCATCACTTCGCCATTGTAAGAACCGGCTTTAACGACAATTTTGTCATCTTTTTTCGCGAATTGGTGCAGCACTTTAGCAGCAGCAACAGCATCTTCAGAAGCAGCGTAAACCAACGGACCAACCATTTGATCGGCCAAACCTGCGAATGAAGTACCCTCTACTGCGCGACGAGCCAGAGTATTTTTCAGAACGCGCAAGTAAACGCCTTCTTTACGTGCATTCGCACGAAGCTCAGTCATGCTGGAAACACTGATACCGCGATATTCAGCGACTACGAGAGTTTGAGCGTTAGCAATTGCTGCGCTAATTTCCTCTACGGCCACTTTCTTGGTTTCAATATTGAGACTCAAGGTCTACCTCCCACTGTTTATAAACAGGATACCGAAATGATATCCCACCAGCGCGGTAACCTAAAAAGACATCTTACAAGCAATCTTGCAATGTGTTTCAGGACTACCGTCTGCGTAGGGCAGTTACGATTAAATCTTACGATCCCTACGGTCTTGGACATCTACTTAATTTTAAGTAGCCCAAATTCAGGCAATCCAGAAAACCGGATCACCTGAAAATTTCTTAGTTGTTCACGCTTGCAGTATCAATGCGAACACCCAAACCCATAGTGCTGGATACAGCAACTTTTTTCAGGTACTGACCTTTAGCAGCAGCAGGTTTAGCTTTAACGATAGCATCCAACAACGCATTGAAGTTTTCTTTCAAGTCAGCTTCAGCGAAAGAAGCACGACCGATAGTTGCGTGGACGATACCGGCTTTATCTGTACGGTATTGTACTTGACCTGCTTTTGCATTTTTAACTGCTTCAGCAACGTTAGGAGTAACAGTACCTAATTTAGGGTTTGGCATCAGACCACGAGGACCCAAGATGGTACCCAATTGACCAACGATACGCATTGCATCAGGAGAAGCAATAACAACGTCAAAGTTCAGGTTACCAGCTTTGATTTCAGCTGCCAGATCTTCAAAACCGACAATATCTGCACCGGCTTCTTTAGCAGCATCTGCATTTGCACCTTGAGTAAACACAGCTACGCGAGTTGTTTTACCGGTACCTTTAGGCAGAACGACTGAACCACGAATAACTTGGTCAGATTTACGAGGATCAACACCCAGGTTGAAAGATACGTCAACAGACTCGTCAAATTTAGCAGTAGCAGCTTTTTTAACCAGAGCAATTGCTTCGTCGATTGCGTACAGTTTGTTAGCTTCAACAGAAGAGCGCAGAGCTTTCAAGCGTTTAGATACTTTAGCCATTATACAACACCCTCCACATCCAAGCCCATTGAGCGAGCAGAGCCAGCGATAGTACGAACAGCGGCATCCAGATCAGCAGCAGTCAAATCAGGCTCTTTAGTTTTAGCAATTTCTTCCAACTGAGCTCGGGTCAATTTACCCACTTTGTTAGTCAGAGGATTAGAACTACCTTTTTGCAGACCAGCAGCTTTTTTCAACAAGATAGAAGCCGGCGGGGTTTTCATCACAAAAGTGAATGATTTATCTGCAAATGCAGTAATAACGACTGGAATTGGCAAACCAGGTTCCATACCTTGGGTTGCAGCATTAAATGCTTTACAGAATTCCATGATATTCAAACCACGTTGACCCAAAGCAGGACCAACTGGGGGGGATGGATTGGCTTTGCCTGCAGGAATTTGCAGTTTAATATAGCCGATAATTTTCTTTGCCACTTAACAGGACTCCTAAAAACGGGTAAGACGCGGAACCATTTCCGCTCCCCAAATTAATTTTTAATTTTATCGTTTTAATACTTATTTTTCAAGTATAAAATTAGTTAATCTTCTCAACTTGCCCAAACTCCAGCTCGACAGGTGTTTCACGACCAAATATCTGAACAGATACACGCAACTTGTTCCGCTCATAATTAACTTCATCAACAACACCATTAAAATCGGCAAACGGCCCCTCATTCACACGTATCTGCTGACCAACTTCAAATTCGATTTTTGGTTTGGGTTTCTCAGCACCAGTTTGAACCTGTTGCAAAATAATTTCAGCTTCTCTTTGGCTAATAGGCATGGGTTTATTAGCCGTTCCTCCGATAAATCCGGAAACACGAGGCGTACTCTTTACAAGATACCAAGAATCATCCGTCATTTCCATTTCCACCAACACATACCCCGGATATGACTTTCTTTCACTAATAGTCTTACGACCATTGCGAATATCAACAACTTTCTCTACAGGCACCAGAATTTGTCCGAAATAATCTCCCATCTTCTCACGGGCAATTCTCTCTTCCAATGTTCGTTGGACATTCTTCTCAAATCCTGAATACGCTTGTACAACATACCATTTTTTTGCCATCTCAACCTTCCCTTCTCAGCAACACATCAAAAAATAACCATGAGATTGCCGTATCTGCCACATAGATAAATATAGAAAGCACAGCTACAAATACTATAACAAACATAGTCATTTTGACGGCATCTTCTCGCTTGGGCCAAACTACTTTTTTAAACTCTAACCAAGAGTTTGAGAAATATGCGAAGAGCCCTTCCCTACCAATATTAGATGAAGGCTCCTTATTCCCCTCGACCAACTGACCTACCTTGGCAGTCTTTTTCTCAGACGTATGTTCTGTCATATTATTTACCCACTACAGTATCTGACTTTTCTTGATCCATACAAATGGCAAGAGAATTTACCGAATTATAAATACAAAAAAATTAACCAGCGCAAGGCCGGTTAATTTTTTTATTTGGCAGGCCAAGAGGGTCTCGAACCCCCAACCCTCGGTTTTGGAGACCGATACTCTACCAATTGAGCTATTGGCCTCTAAACTTAAGCGATTACAGAAGAAACCACGCCGGCACCTACGGTACGGCCACCTTCGCGAATCGCAAAGCGCAGGCCTTCTTCCATAGCGATAGGCGCAATCAGTTCTACAGTAATGGTTACGTTCTCACCCGGCATTACCATTTCTACACCTTCTTCCAAAGTAACCGCGCCAGTTACGTCGGTAGTACGGAAGTAGAATTGTGGACGGTAGTTAGCGAAGAACGGAGTGTGACGACCACCCTCTTCTTTGCTCAGTACGTATACCTCTGCTTTGAATTTGGTGTGAGGAGTGATGGTGCCGGGTTTGGCCAATACTTGACCACGCGCTACGGCTTCACGTTTGGTACCACGCAGCAATACGCCTACGTTGTCACCGGCTTGACCTTCGGCCAGCNGTTTGCGGAACATTTCAACGCCGGTACAAGTGGTTTTTTGGGTTTCTTTCAGACCTACGATTTCGATCTCGTCACCAACGTGGATGATACCGCGCTCTACACGACCGGTTACTACGGTACCGCGACCAGAGATAGAGAATACGTCTTCGATAGGCAACAGGAACGGTTTGTCCACGGCACGCTCAGGAGTCGGGATGTAGCTGTCCAATGCAGCAGCCAATTCGAAGATTTTTTCTTCGTAAGCGGCGTCGCCTTCCAAGGCTTTCAGTGCAGAGCCTTGTACGATCGGGCAGTCGTCGCCTGGGAAGTCGTAGCTTGACAACAAGTCACGGATTTCCATTTCAACCAGTTCCAACAGCTCGGCATCGTCAACCATGTCGCATTTGTTCATGAACACGATGATGTAAGGTACGCCTACTTGGCGGGCCAACAGGATGTGTTCGCGAGTTTGCGGCATAGGACCGTCAGCTGCGGAACATACCAGGATTGCGCCGTCCATTTGGGCTGCGCCGGTAATCATGTTTTTAACGTAGTCGGCGTGGCCCGGGCAGTCTACGTGCGCATAGTGGCGGGTTTCGGTTTCGTATTCTACGTGTGAAGTATTAATGGTAATACCGCGGGCTTTTTCTTCGGGAGCGTTATCGATTTGGTCGTAAGCTTTTGCAGAACCACCGAATTTTTTAGCCAAAATAGTAGTCAAAGCAGCAGTCAGAGTGGTTTTACCATGGTCAACGTGACCGATGGTGCCAACGTTTACGTGCGGTTTGCTACGTTCGAATTTTTCCTTAGCCATGGCAATATCCTATATCTAAGCCTTAAAGAAATGAATAATCGAGTAAGATGGTGCCCATGGGCAGATTTGAACTGCCGACCTCTCCCTTACCAAGGGAGTGCTCTACCCCTGAGCTACATGGGCCTAATTGTTTGGAGCGGGTGAAGGGAATCGAACCCTCACCGTAAGCTTGGAAGGCTTCTGCTCTACCATTGAGCTACACCCGCATTACTCGCTACTGCCCCAAGTAAGAATTTTGGTGGAGGGAGAAGGATTCGAACCTTCGAAGCTTTCGCAACAGATTTACAGTCTGCCCCCTTTGACCGCTCGGGAATCCCTCCAAAAGAGAGCGCTAGTTTATTAGTGGCTCGTTTCCCCGTCAAGTTTTTTTTTCACTTTATCTTAAAACAAAAATAATATTATGTTTTTAAAAGTAATTAATTTATTTAAACTGAATTATCTTCTCGTATTTCGCCATCAGTTCATCATGGGTTTCGGGATGTTCTTCGTCAATCAGGATGCAGTCCACCGGGCAAACCTGCTGGCACTGCGGCTCATCGTAGTGTCCGACGCACTGCGTGCAGAGGCTGGGGTTGATTTCGTAAATTTCCTCACCTTGAGAGATTGCATCATTCGGGCATTCTGGTTCGCACACGTCGCAGTTGATGCACTCATCGGTAATAAAGAGCGACATTTCTTTTCCTTTTCCACTAAATTATCAAAACCGTTCGGGCGCGGATTATAGCACAAAGCTTTTTTAAACCATGCTGACGCAAACGAATGTTTACAAACCAAAAATGATAATCAAGCACATATTATTCAGCTACTTGGAAAACCCTTAATTCAAATGTACCCTGCCCTGACTTCCCCTCCCTATATCCCGTCAGCCAAGCAGGTTTGTCCGGCTGCCTGCCTGCCTCGATATAGACATATGCACCGTCATTCAGGCGTGTGCCCAATGCATTGAAAAGGCTTTCCCAACTTTGCCACGCAAACGGCGGGTCGAGAAAGACGACATCAAACTGTTCGGATGCGGTCTTCAAATAGGCAATGCCGTCTGAACAGACGATTTGCACCTGACCCAAACCCAGTTCGTGACTGTTTTTCTCAAGGGTTTGTACCGTTTGACGGTTGTTGTCTGCAATCACGACCCGTTTTGCATTACGCGATGCCGCCTCCATACCGAGTGCGCCGCTGCCTCCGAAGAGATCCAAAACCGTTTTACCCGTCAAATCCTGTCCCAGCCAGTTAAACAGCTTTTCACGCACGCTGTCGGGTGTCGGACGCAGTCCGTCGGCGGATGTGAAACTTAATTTCCTGCCCCGGCATTGCCCGCCGATAATGCGTACCCGGTTGCTGTGTTTGGTATGTTTGCCTGCCGCCATAATCAAAAACCTGTAAGTTCAAACGGTATTATACAAGACCTGTCAAAGAATATGCCGTCTGAAAACTTTTTTCAGACGGCATATCTGTTTAAACGGTTTCGGTCAGCTTGCGGAGCAGCTCGATTTCTTTGTCTTTTTGTTCCAACATTTCTTTGCAGTGTTTCAACTCCATTTTTAAAAATTCTATTTTCATCGAAACATCACCCGACGCATACAACGCAATATCGCCACCACTATCACCTTCATTAATCTGAAACACCATCCCACCACCGCCCGATTTGAGCAAGTCCCACATATCGATTTTGAAAATCTGAGCCAACTGCTCCAAACGCGGGATATTTAACTGCGTTTCGCCCCGTTCGATTTTGGCATACCCGCCTGCCGACATCGCCAGCTTTTCCGCCATATCCTCCTGGGACCATTTATTCAATTCGCGCATCAGGCGGATTTTTTCGTGGGTTTCCATAGGCTAAACTTTCTGTATAGATGGTTGAATTATAGAGATAGATTTTAAACTTTTTCTGACTGGCTCGGCAAACACATGACAAATAGAATATGCCATTTAATACCATCTAACAACAAGGGAACTTTATCTTATGTCTAAAAAGCTGCTTTCCTTTTTGGGAACCTGCCTTTCAATAACTTTAAGTCTTTTTGTTTTTTCAATGATTTACGAAAACACTCTACCTAAAATCGTTGAAAACATCAATAACAGTGCCATTGGAGCAATTTTAACTGCAATTGTTACTGTTTTTCTGCTTCAAGGTCAGACCGCCCAAGAGGAACAACGTGATAAAAGCTTGAAAGTGTTTGAGAAAAAACAGGAAATTTATCACGGATTTTTAGATAAACTGAAAGAAATCGTGCAAGACGGCAAAATTACCATTTCCCGCATGGAAAACGGTAATGACGATACAGATGAGTTGAAAGATTTGCTGTTCCAACTTGCCTATATTCAAATGCACAGCAATGATGAAAATACCCAAGCAGTGTTTGAGGGCGTAACCAATTTAATCAGAAAAATGAATGATTTTACGGTACGTTTGAAAACAGCGTACAGTAACAGGAATGAATTAATTGCCCAGTTTTATGCCGATTTCTCAGAAGAGCTGTTTGCGGTCGTAGCAATTTTAAAAAGCGATTTATACAACACCAATAGTAAATCCATCAGCAAAGAGTCAGTGCAGTTATTGTTGCAGCAATGCGATTTGTATGTAGAAGGTCAGAAGCTGGACAAATACCAAATACAAACGATGTTTTGGCATGAATTGCAAAAACGTCTGCGTGAAAAACTGCCTAACATGCAAATCGAACAGCATGATTTTACCAATGATGTGCGCGAATATTATGCCCGCTCACGCAATCGTCATCGTTATTTCGGCATCCAATTCCCGATTTACCATACACAGCATGGAGAGCAGGTAGATTTTAAAGTGGAACTGGAAAATGACGTTTATTTTGGTTTTAAACGTCAACCGGATATGGTTTATCCGTCTGAAAATAATTTGATTGCCGTCGTTAGAGAACAATATTTTCAAGGGGCAAACCAGCATTGGTTTGGTTGGAAATATCCTTCGCGCTACCGCTTGGATTTTTGGAATTTGGACGATACGGCCGAATTGACGGGCGATTTTGTGCATTTTAACCATCCGCAAAGCATGCAGCAAATGGTAGATGAAATGGCAAATGAAATTGTGCAGGCAGTTAATTTGTTTGTAAAAAGTGCCAAAGAAAAATCTATTTAATTCCCTTGAACCAAAAGCAACTTAAACAGGAGTTTCAACATGAATACAATTTCTTTACCACGTGATTGGGTTTGCGACGGCAGTACATTAAAACCCAAATCCGGTGCGCGTTTAGACAATACTTGGATTTTCGATGGAAAGGAATTAAAACCTAAATCTGGTGCGCGTTTAGACAATACTTGGATTTTTGATGGAAAGGAATTAAAACCTAAATCTGGTGCGCGTTTAAACAATACTTGGGTAGTTGACGGCAATAAAATCAAACCTAAATCCGGCGCGCGTTTCAACAACACTTACGACATGGGCGAAGAACCTATTTTAGTGGTATTCGGCCAACTGATTTTACATTTATGGTAAGGAACAATAATGTCAGATTTGAACTTAGGCAACAGTCTGTTCAAAGGCTACAACGACAAACATGGTTTAATGATTTGTGGGTATGAATGGGGTTGGAGTAAAGCCGATGAGGCTGCTTATGTAGCAGGTGAATACAAACTCCCTGAAAACAAAATCGACCATACATTTGCAAACAAATCCCTCTATTTCGGAGAACAGGCAAAAAAGTGGCGTTACGACAATACGATAAAAAATTGGTTTGAAATGTGGGGACACCCCTTAGACGAAAATGGATTGGGCGGTGCATTTGAAAAATCCCTGGTTCAAACCAACTGGGCTGCTACACAGGGCAACACTATCGATAATCCCGACAAGTTCACACAACCCGAGCACATCGATAATTTTCTCTACCACATCGAAAAACTGCGTCCGAAAGTCATCCTCTTCATGGGCAGCAGGTTGGCGGATTTTCTGAACAACCAAAATGTACTGCCACGCTTCGAGCAGTTGGTCGGTAAGCAGACCAAACCGCTGGAGACGGTGCAAAAAGAATTTGACGGTACACGTTTCAATGTCAAATTCCAATCGTTTGAAGATTGCGAAGTCGTCTGCTTTCCCCATCCCAGTGCCAGTCGCGGTCTATCTTACGATTACATCGCCTTGTTTGCGCCTGAAATGAACCGGATTTTATCGGACTTTAAAACAACACGCGGATTCAAATAAACTAATCACAGAAAAGCAAAGGTCGTCTGAAAATTTTTCAGACGACCTTTTCTCTTTCAAACCAACCTAATCTCACTCTTTCGGTGCAGGTGGTTCAATCTGTTCTTTCCAGCCGCATTCTTTTTGCGGGCAGACTTTTTCGACGCCCCAGCGTTTGGTGGTTTTGATGGTCAAGACCGGCCAATGGCAGTTCGGGCATTCTTCGGCAACGGGCGGATTCCAAGTGGCGTAGTTACAGTCGGGATAGGTGCTGCAGCTGTAAAACAGTTTGCCGTAGCGGGATTTACGCTCAACGAGGTTGCCTTTTTTGCATTGCGGACACTGGACGCCGGTATCTTTCGGTTTTTCCAGCGGCTCGACGTGTTTGCATTTCGGATAGTTGGCGCAGCCGATGAATTTGCTGCCCGTGCGGCTATATTTGTACACCAGACGACCGCCGCATTTAGGGCATTCGCGTCCGTCGAGTTCGGCTTGCTCTGCTTCCGCTTTGGCAATACGTTCGGCGGCTTCTTCGGCGGTTTCGTTAACGTTGCGGGTGTAGCTGCACTCGGGATAACCGGCGCAGGCGACGAAGCGGCCCATTTTGCCGAACTTGATTTGCAGTTTGTGTTCACCGCATTTCGGGCAGGTTTCATCAAGTTCCTGCGTGGTAAATTTGGCGCGTTCGATGCCCTCTTTTTCTTCTACTTGCTTGATAAACGGCTTCCAGAATTTGTCCATCACGGGAATCCATTGGCGTTTGCCGTTGGCAATTTCGTCAAGCTGGTCTTCGAGTTTGGCGGTGAAGTGGTAATCGACGTATTGGGCGAAGTGTTCGGTCAGGAATTTGTTGACGATGTCGCCTGTGTCGGTGGGCATGAAGCGTTTCTGCTCCAGGGTAACGTATTCGCGGTCTTTGAGCGTGGAAATAATGCTGGCATAGGTTGAGGGGCGGCCGATGCCGTATTCTTCGAGGGCTTTAACCAGCGTCGCTTCGTTGTAGCGCGGCGGCGGAGTGGTAAAGTGTTGTTCGCCGTAAAGTTTATCCACGGGCAATTTGTCGCCTTCGCTCATTTCGGGCAGTTTTTTGCTGTCTTCACTCTCTTCGTCGTCGCTGCTTTCTTCATACACGCTCAAAAAGCCTGCGAAGGTTTGCACTTGTCCGGTTACGCGGAATACGCCTTTGCCGACGGTAATATCGACGGTGGTTTGGTCGAATTTGGCGGGCGTCATCTGACAGGCGACGGTGCGCTGCCAAATCATCTGATAGAGTTTGAACTGGTCTGCGCTCAAGAAGGGTTTGACGCTTTCGGGCGTGCGGTACACGGAAGTCGGGCGGATGGCTTCGTGCGCTTCTTGGGCGTTTTTGGATTTGGTTTTGTATTGTTTGGCGGCACTCGGCAGATATTCTTTGCCGATTTTGTTTTCGATGTAATGGCGGATTTCGGTTAACGCTTCATCGGCCAAATTCACGCTGTCAGTACGCATATAGGTAATCAGACCGATGGCACCCTGCCCTACGTCTATACCTTCATAAAGCTGCTGGGCGGTACGCATGGTGCGGTCGGTGGTAAAACCGAGTTTGCGCACGGCATCCTGCTGCATGGTAGAAGTGGTAAACGGCGCGGCGGGATTGCGGCTGCGCTTTTTCTTTTCGATGGCGGTAACGACGGCCTCTTTGCCTTCGAGTTCTTTCAACACGTCGGCTTGCGCGGTCTCGTTCGGCAGGTCGAATTGTTCGAGTTTCGCGCCGTTGTATTGGGCGAGTTTGGCGGTGAACTTGCTGCGGCCTTTGTGGCTGTCGAGATGCACCGTCCAATATTCCTGCGCTTCAAACGCGCGGATTTCGTTTTCGCGCTCGCAAATCAGGCGCAGGGCGGGACTTTGCACACGACCTGCGCTCAAACCGCGACGGATTTTTTTCCATAACAATGGCGAAAGGTTAAAGCCGACCAAATAATCCAAAGCGCGACGGGCTTGTTGCGCATCGACCAAATCCATTTCGATTTCGCGCGGATGGGCGACGGCATCGAGCACGGCGTTTTTGGTGATTTCGTGGAACACGACACGCTGCGGCTTGATGTTTTTCAGGCCGCGTTTGGATTTGAGGATTTCCAAAAGATGCCAGGAAATGGCTTCGCCTTCCCTATCCGGGTCGGTTGCGAGGTAGATGTTTTCGGCTTCTTTGGCTCCGGCGACGATGGCATCGACGTGTTTGGCGTTGCGTTTTATCAGCTCGTATTTCATGGCGAAATCCTGATCCGGATTGACCGCGCCGCTTTTGGGAACAAGGTCGCGGACATGTCCGTAGGACGCGAGGATTTCAAAATCGCCGCCCAAATATTTTTTCAGGGTTTTGGCTTTGGATGGGGATTCGACGATTAATAGGTTTTTCGCCATGTGTTTCCTCTGGTAATAAATGTCTCGGTTCCGGTATTTCAGACGGCATATTATCAGGATAATGCCGTCTGAACCTGTTTCAGTTCATAGTAGGTTTGTTATCGAGCAAGAGTGCGCTCATCAGCTCGTCGCCGACCAACACGGGCAGCTCGCTCTTGTTTGCCCATAAAAGCAGCAGGGTCAGCACTTTGGCGGTATCTACGGTAATTTCGTCGCCGGGGATGTGCATGAGCGCGTGAATGATGATTTCCCGCTGTTCGCAGCTTACGGCTTTTTCTTCAATCAGATACTGCATCAGCCCCATCACTTCCTGCGGCAGGTTGTCGGTTTCATCTTTGCTGTACACGCGTAATGCGCTGCTGTCGGCAGGTTCGACTGAAAATTCCGAGCTGTTGAGCAGTACTTCCATCATCATCAAGGTGTTGCCGATTTCCATGGTATCGAAACCCGCTTCTTCGAGCAGCATACCCAAGTCTTCGGGCGGCGGGCAGGTATCGAAATCTTGGAAATGTTCAATGAGATAGGCAATGACTTCGGTCATTCATGTTCCTTAAATTATGCGTTCAGGTTCGGATACGCTGGTATCTTCCGCCGGGCATGGCGGCAATGCTGCCGTCCAGTTCCAATTCCAACAGTTCGGCGTATAAGTCTGCGGCAGGCATATCCAACTGCTCGGCAAGCACATCCGGATGAACCGGGTCAAAACCCATCCTGTCCAAGATACCGCCGCCGACGGGTCGTTTCTCCGTCTTTTCAGACGGCATTTTGCCTTCAGACGAAAACGGCTGGTCGGATGCCGTCTGAACGGCAGTGATGCGCTTTTCAGGTATTCCCTTATTTATAGAATATGATGAAGCACCCTCATTTTGCAAGAGCCGCGGACACTCATGAAGGATGTCGTCCAGGCATTCCACCAATTTTGCGCCGTCTTTAATTAATTTGTGGCAGCCTTTACTGTGTGGATTGTCTATCGAGCCGGGTACCGCCATCACTTCGCGCCCCATCTCCGCCGCCAATCTGGCAGTAATCAGCGAACCGGATTCCAACGCGGCTTCAACCACCAGCGTTACTTGCGACAGGGCGGCAATCAGGCGGTTGCGGCGCGGAAAATTGCCGGCATACGGCCGCGTACCGATGGGGAACTCGCTGACAATCAATCCTTTTTCGGCGATTTCATAGGCAAGGTTTTTATTGGACGGCGGGTAAATGCGGTCTATACCCGTCCCCCACACGGCGATGGTGCCGCCTTCTGCTTCCAGTGCGCCCTGATGGGCGGCAGTATCGATNCCGGAAGCCATACCTGACACAACGGGGATATTTTGCCCGCCCAACGACTTGCCGAAATCTTTGGCAATCCGCATGGCCTGCGGCGTGGCATGACGGCTGCCAACAATGGCGGCGGAAGGTTTATGCAGCAGTTGCACGTTGCCGCGCAAAAACAAAACCGGCGGCGCGGTTATACCCTGAGTCAGCATTTCAGGAAAATCATCATCCCGCAGCAGCATCAGACGGCATCCGTCCCTCATTTCCCATTCCAATGCCGCTTCGGCGGCCTGCCGTGCCGCAGTACGTTTGTCGCCGCCGCGCCAAGCCTCAAGTGCCTGTTTGTGCCGTATCAGTGCCGCCACCTGTTCCGCCGGTGCGGACAGGGCATTTTGCGCACTGCCGAAATGGTGCAGCAGCAGCAAGAAACTTTCCGCACCGATATAGGGCGTAAAAGCCAGCTGCAACCATGCGAAACGTTCGTTCTCTGTCATAAAATCCGTCCCCTTATGATTTCAGACGGCATTTGCTCCAAATGCCGTCTGAAAACGGAAGCCCTGCAATCTGAAAACCGGCGGTTTGCACCTACTCTTCGGCTTTTTCACCCGCACGGCGGGAAATGCCGATGCCGAGCTGCTTGAGCTTGCGGTAGAGGTGGGTACGTTCCAACCCGACCTTCTGCGCCACTTTGCTCATATTCTGACCTTCTTGGGCAATGTGGTACTCGAAATAACGCCGCTCCAATTCTTCCCTCAATTCGCGCAGCGGCAGGTTGAAATTGAACCCGCCCACCATATTTTCCGCCCCCTCGGCAGGCACATTCTGCCCCAAAAGGGAAGAAACCGCCGACGCACCGATTTCCTGCCCGTCCGCCTCCAGCAACAGCGTTGCAACGACACTGCTCAACTGGTCGAAATTTCCCGGCCATTCATAACGGGTCAATGCGGCAAGCGCATCTTCACTGAATGAGGCGGGCGCAATCTTTTGGCTTTCCGCCACATTGCAGGCAATCCCCTGTATCAGGAAGGGAATGTCTTCATGCTGCATACGCAGGGGCGGAATACGGACGACCGATTCCGAAAAAAGCCCGGCCAATTTTTCTTCACATGAAATGCCGTCTGAACCTGCCGCGTGGCTGCACGAAGCAATCACCCTGACGCGGCTGTGTTCCGCCTTGCCGACAATAAAGGTAATACCGGCTTGGATGTTGCGGCTGTACTGGGCAATATCGCCCACATATAAAACACCGCCTTCAGCTTTCTGCAACAATTCCGTCGGCATATCAATCAGATATTCGACCCTTGCCGGACTCACCCACGGCGTACCGTTTTTATGGAAATAGCGTGCCACCGTTTCAAACGGCGAACCCGCCTCGCCCGTCAAAAGTACGGGAGAGGCACGTTTCACCGCCACACCTACCTCACGGTTCATTTCCTGAATCGCCGCACTGTTGCCCAGCTTGTCGAATACAGGCCCCGTTTCGGTTTGCGCCGCACCGTACTTCAACGCGTTTTCGACCGTGGACAGCAGCTTTTGCAGGGAAATCGGTTTTTCCAAAAAGTCGAGCGCACCGATTTTGGTGGCTTCCACTGCTGTGTCGATGCTGGCATGCCCGCTCATCATGACGACCGGCATATTAAGCTGCCCGTTTTTCGACCATTCCTTCAAAAGGGTAATGCCGTCGCAATCCGGCATCCAAATATCCAGCAACACCATCGCTGGGCGTACCTGATGGCGCAGCTTGCGCGCCTCTTCGGCATTTTCAGCCAATGCGACCGAATAACCTTCGTCCTGCAGGATTTCTGACAGCAGGTCACGGATGCCGATTTCGTCATCTACAATTAAAATATCGCTGCTACGCATAAATTTATACCGTTTTTGGCAAGATTATTCTGACACACGCCCCACCCGCATCCTGATTGCTCAAACTGATGCGGCCGCCGTGTTCTTCAATGATTTTTTTCACTACGGGCAGACCCAGTCCCGTTCCCGCCGGCTTGTCCGTCACATACGGCTCGAAAGCATTGTGCAGCATTTCCTTGCCGAATCCCTTGCCGTTGTCGCAAACCGTCAGGACAATCTGTCCGTCCCTCCCCGCCTCCGATTTTACCCTGACTTCGGGCATATCGGCTTCCTCTGCCGCTTCGGCGGCATTTTTGAAAATATTGTGCAGCACCTGCCGCATGGCGGTCGTATCAGCCGCCACCATCAGCGGTTCTCCCACAAGCTCCGCCGCAAACCGGCACGGACCGGCTTCATACAACGCCAAAACATCGCCGACCAATACGTTCAAATCCTGTTTTTCCAATTTGAGCGAAGGGGAACGCGCATAATTGCGGAATGCTTCGACCATTTCCTTCAATGCCGCCACCTGTTTGACGATGGTTTCGGTCGAACGTGCCAGGATTTGCGCATCCTGCTCATCCAGTTTCCCGTCCAATTTCCACGCCAACCGTTCGGCAGAAAGCTGGATGGGCGTGAGCGGATTGCGAATTTCGTGTGCCAGCCGTTTGGCCACTTCGCCCCACGCCGCTTCTTTTTGCGCGTGTATCAATACGGTGATGTCGTCTATGACCATGACCACACCGTTGTCGTTGTCTTCAGGCAGGACCGTTGCCTTACCCAGCAGGATTTTGGCATCGTCCGGAGCGGCATATCCCACCTGAACCGGTTTGTCCGTACCCGCTGTCGCATCGATNGCGTCAAACACTTCGGCAAGCAGATTATGCTGCACCGAAACGCCGTGCCAACCGTGCCGGTTGCTGCCCCACAGCGGCACAAGCGACATACCCAAGATATGTTCCGCAGCTTTGTTGAAGGTTTTCAGACGGCCTGTTTCGTCAAATACCACCACACCCGTGGTCAGGCTCTCCAACACGCATTCGAGATAATGCCTGGCGGCTTCTTCGCGCTTCCTGTTGCGCTCGTCCGCTTTCTTGGCAATGGAAAGCTGCTCGGTCATATGGTTGAACAACTTGCTCAAACGCCCGAACTCATCGTTGCGCAGTACAGGGCGCATCTGGCTGAAATCGCCCTGTGCGACCGCCTTCGCCCCTTCGGCAAGCGACAAAATGGGCTCGACGAAACGACGGGCAAAATACAGTGCCATCACCAGGGCAAGGGAAATCGACAGCAGCGAGGCGGCAAGCAGCGTCGCCAGAAAGAAGGTCTGTAAACCCTTTTTGCTGTAACTCAACTCAGCATATTTCGCCCTTGCCTTTTCGATTAAGACGGCATCCTCTGCCACGCCTTTGGGAATGGGCTGACGAAAAAACAGCGCGTAATCGCGTCCGTTGTATGTACCCACCAGCAGCCAGCCCTGCGCGTACAATACGCCGCCTATACTTTCCAAGCTCCTGACCGAGCCGGCCTGCTGGATTTTCTCCCAATGTTCCTTATCCGGAAACGGCTGGTCAAGCTTATACGGATTGATGCTTTTTTCAATTTTACCGCTTGCCGCATTGTAAAGGGACAACTGTGTAAACCCGCCGGCATAATGTTCCAGCACCCTACCCATATTGCCGGATAGGGAGGCGGTGCTGATGAGGTCTATCTGGACGGGGACGGCATTGCTGAGGGCATTGTCTGCCGCCAGATTCAATGCGGACTTGCTCAAATTGAGACTGCGTTCGAGGGCTTCGTGGGTGTCGTTGCCGAACCACGAATTAATCGTACCGTTGATGAACTGTGCGGAAACGCCGAACAGAAACACGCCGGGCAATACGGCGACCAGCGTGAACATCCCGGAAAGGCGTTTGGCAATCTGCGAACCGAATACGCCGTCGCGCCTGTCTTTCAACAGCAATATGACATAACGTGCCAAAACGGCGGACAGTACCAGCAGCAACATTGCGCTGAATGCGACTATCCACCAGAAATAATCCGCCAGCGAACTGGTGCTGCCGGTTGCCGCCGTCAGTCCGTACAACAGGACGACGGCGCATATGGCTGCTATCAGTAGAAAACGGCGCATTATTTGTTCCCGATAATGTTTAAAGGTTTCCAACCCGAATCCAAATGCCAGTTTTGAGAAGTCAATGCGTTGATTTGAAAAGGCTTGGGCAGTTTTGAAGTGGACAGCAGCAGGCGGATTTCCGCCTTGGTTTCCCCTGCTTCCGCACCGGACAACGCGCCTTTGTTCAAGACTTTCCAGTTGGCAACCGCGCCGGTCGCACGCAATGCCGCACCCAAAGTGTCGTAGTCTGTCGAAAACGCGCCGACGGTAACGCGGTAGCGGTTGGTCAGCGGATGGAAACTCAGTTTGTAGTCAATATTGTCGTCATCGCCAATCAGTTGCCCCAATTTAAACCGATAAGAAGCGATTGTCGGGGCAGAAAGCTGCCAGCTTAAGGTGAAATTGAGCGGCACGCCCCGGCGCAACGCCTGTTGGAGCTGGTCGGGCAGCTCAGTTTGGAAGCGGCTGCTGACTGAGAGCTGCCCGCCGTCGGTTATCCTCGCTTCGGCACGGCTCACATCTATCCCCTCCGCCGCCACATTCTGAAAGGCGGGGAGCATCAGCGGCACAATCAGCCATTTACTGCTTTTGAATAAGCGCGTAATAAAAGCCATCTTGGTGTTTGTTCGGTAAGAGTACCCGCGATTCGATCAGTTCTGCATCGGCATGGCGGTTGAGGAATTTTTACAATTGNCCGTCGTTTTCCTCGACGAACACGGAACAGGTGGCGATCAACATCCTTCCCCCCCTTTTCAGCACCTGCCACAATGCGTCCAGCAGGGCTTTCTGCTGACGGGCGGTTTTGAGCGCGTCGGTCGGACGGCGCAGCCATTTCACGTCGGGATTGCGCCGCGCCACGCCCGAGGCGGTGCACGGCACGTCGGCAAGGACGGCGTCAAACGGTTTCCCATCATACCATGCCGACAGGTCCTGTGCATCGGCACACGCCGTCGATGCCGTCTGAAAGCCCAGACGCGCGATATTGTCTTCCACCCGTTTCAGACGGCCTGCATCAATGTCCAAGGCGGTAACACGGCAATCCGCCAATTCCAAGATATGCCCCGTCTTGCCGCCCGGCGCGGCGCACGCGTCCAAAATCCGTTCGCCGTCTTTCGGGTTAAGGAGATACGCCGCCTGCTGCGCGCCGAAGTCCTGTACCGAAACAATGCCGTCTGAAAAGCCGGGCAGGCGGTTTACCGGCACGGCTTCTTCCAACGTAACCGCATATTCGTCCAACGCCTTAGCCGCGATACCTTCCGCCACCAGTTTTTCCAAATAGCTTTCGGCATTGCCGTGTCGGCGGTTGACGCGCAAAGTCATCGGCGGATGGGATTGCAGCGCGGCAGTGATGTTGTGCCAGTGTTTCGGATAATGGTTTTTCAGGTAGGCAACCCACCACAGCGGCAGGTTGTGTTTCGCCACATCGTCTTCTTTACAGGAAGCCACAAGCTTGTCGCGTTCGCGCAAAAAGCGGCGCAAAACCGCGTTGGCAAACGAACGGTACTGCCCGCGCCCGATTTTGGCTATGCTTTCCACCGCCTCATTGACCACGGCGTGCGGCGCGTTGCGCGTGTAATGCAGTTGGTACAACGCCGCCAAAAGCAGGCTTTCGAGCTGCGGATTGCCAATCGGTTTTTTCAGCATCTGCGCGAGCATATGTTTCAAACTGCCCAAATAACGCTGGCAGCCGTAGGCGATATCCTGCAACGCGCCGTTTTCCTGCGCCGTAAGCTCGGGATGCGCCGCGCGGATGTGCGCCAACACGTCCTGAAGGTTGCGCCCTTCGGCAACCGCCGCAATGCTGTCGGCGGCAAGTTTTTGGGCAAGTGCCATACTCATATTATGTGATTCGCTTTCTTCAACTGATGGTTTCAGACGGCATTCCCGTTTGCGGATCGGAATGCCGTCTGAAGGGATTTACAGCTTCGTTCCTGCTTCGATATGCCGTCCTGCTGCAAACGCCGCGATATTCATACGCCTGCCGCCGGCAGGCTGCAATTCGGTAATCTTCAGCGCGTTTTCGCCGCAGGCAACGACCAAACCGTCCGCCAAACAGGACAACACTTCGCCTGCCGTGCCTTGTTGCGCCACCACTTCGGCGCGCCGGATTTTCATCGGCTTGCCCTGATACTCAACCCACGCGGCAGGCACGGGGTTGAAGGCGCGGATTTTGCGTTCGATAACCGCCGCGCTTTCGCTCCAATCGATACGCGCTTCTTCTTTGCTCAATTTTTGGGCGTAAGTAACACCTTCTTCGGGCTGTTTGACCGCGTTCAGACGGCCTTTGCTTTGAAGCTGTTGCAAATCGGCAACAACCGCCGCCGCACCGATTTCCATCAGCGCGTCGTGGACTTCGTTGGCGGTATCGGTAGGTTGGATGGCGTAGCGGTGTTCGCTGACCACATCGCCGGTGTCCAAACCGATGTCCATCTGCATAATGCACACGCCGGTTTCGGCATCGCCGGCNTCAATCGCACGTTGAATCGGTGCCGCTCCGCGCCAACGGGGCAGCAGCGAAGCGTGGATGTTGAGGCAGCCGTGTTTCGGCGCATCCAACACGTCTTGCGGCAGAATCAACCCGTAGGCGGCCACCACCATTACGTCTGCCTCGACCTCTTTGAGCATTTGCAGGGCTTCGGCGTTGTTGCGCAGTTTTTCGGGCTGTGCCACGCGCAAACCGAGTTCCAGCGCGGCTTGTTTGACGGGCGGGGCGGTCAGTTGCATACCGCGTCCTTTAGGGCGGTCGGGCTGGGTCAACACCAGCGGGATTTCAAAACCGGCAGCGGCAACGGCTTTTAAAGCGGCGGCGGCAAAATCGGGCGTTCCGGCGAAGATGACTTTCATATCGTGTCCTAATGTGCGCGGGGTGTGTCGCGATGCCGTCTGAAAACGCCGCAGCGTTCAGACGGCATGGCAAAAGGGTCAAATCGTATGTTTCTGACGTTTTTTCAACTTGGTCTTAATCCGGCTCTGCTTGAGCTGCGACAGGCGTTCGACAAACACAATGCCCATCAGGTGGTCCAACTCGTGCTGCACGCAAATCGCCAGCAAGCCGTCCGCTTCCAACGTGAACTTTTCGCCTTTTTCGTTCAAAGCCTCGACCTTGACGCGTTCGGCTCGGGTTACGGTGTCGTAAATGCCCGGTACCGACAGGCAGCCCTCTTCGTAAGTGGTTTCGCCGTCTTTTTCGACAATAACGGGGTTGATGAACACGCGCGGTTCGCTGCGGTCTTCGGACAAATCCATCACGACCACGCGCTCGTGCACATCGACCTGCGTCGCCGCCAGCCCGATGCCGCGCGCCTCGTACATCGTTTCAAACATATCGGCAACCAGCTTTTGGATGCGCTCGTCAACTTGTTCGACAGGCTTTGCCACCGTGTGCAGACGCTCGTCGGGATATTGGAGGATATTCAGTAAAGCCATAATTTTCTCTTTCCGTCGGCAGATACGCTGCCTGTTTTTCACAATTACCGTGATGGTATGGTTAATTCGATGTTAAAATACGAATAATTTATTGTAATGCGGCACGTCCCGAAAAGACCGTCGCCGCTTTTTCCAACCCAATCAAACAAACAAACCGAAATTCAGTTATAAGGGGAACGGTTATGCAACATCGTATTATAACCCTGCTCTGCATGGCAGGCATGGTATTCTCGACACAAACTTTGGCGGCAAATCTGAAGGTACGTCCGAATGCGCCGCAACGGTACACAGTCAAACAGGGCGACACCCTGTGGGGCATTTCGGGCAAATACCTGTACAGCCCGTGGCAATGGGGCCGCCTGTGGGGTGCAAACCGCAGCCAAATCCACAATCCCAACCTGATTTATCCGGGTCAAGTTTTGGTGTTGCGCTACGTTAACGGCGAACCGCGCCTCAGCCTGGAACAAACAGACAACATCCCGGTTGTCAAAATGAGTCCGAATAAAGAAGTGTCCGGATACGGTATTCCCGCTATCGATGTCAACTTCTACCGCGTCTTTATGCAGCACCCGCAAATCGTTTCCCTCAAAGAAACCGCTGCCGCGCCGCGCCTGGTGGCGGGACCCGACAGCAGGATGCTGTATACCAAAGGAGACCGTGTTTACACTAAAGGGCTGCAAGAACCGGGCCGCTACCTGACCTACCGTATCAATAAAAATATCACTGATCCGGATACGGGTAAATTCCTCGGACAAGAAGTCGCATTCAGCGGCATCGTGCGCGCTCTCCCCTATACCGATTCGGCACTCGAGCAACGCTCCGAACAGGCGGCAGAGCAGTTGAAAGACAACGAATACTATACCCGCGCCCATCCTCTGATTACCCCGCTGCGCACCCATTCGATACAGCCGCTGGTGGTCGAAACCGCCATTTCCGAAATACAGCAGGGCGACTACCTGATGAAAATGCCGGAAGACACCGACCGCTTCAACATGATACCGCATGAACCGTCCCGTCCGGTTCAGGCAAAAATCGTTTCCGTATTTGAAGGCACGGGGGTTGCCGGTCAGTTCCAAACCATTACGATAGACAAAGGCGAAGCAGATGGTTTGGACAAAGGCACGGTATTGAGCCTGTACAAACGCAATAAGGTTATGAAAGTCGACCTCTCCAACAACTTGGCACAAGCACCCAAGAGTAAAGACACGGTCGAGCTGATTTCCACTCCTGCGGAAGAAGTGGCCCTGGCAATGGTTTACCGCACCTCCGAACACCTGTCGTCCGCCATCATTCTGGAAAACATCTCCGATATTTCCATAGGCGACACCGCCGCCAATCCGGGACAGGATTTGGACAATATGCCGGATTCGAACCGCAGCCGCGTGAAGTTTGGCTTCGACCGCTCCGAATAATTCATCATCCGACAAAAATGCCGTCTGAAACACCTTCCGTTTCAGACGGCATTTTTCCATCTTCAATAAAATATCCGCTTAGGCTTTTCCGATGTTTTTGAAATCTCCTGCAACGCCTGATTGAGCGCGTCCAAATCCAACGCCGTTTCCGAACGGCAGGCATCGCCGAAGATGTTTTTATATTCCGCCGTCAGTTTCAGTATCCCTTTGAACGCGCGCCCTTCCAAAGCCGCCGACAACTCGAAAATATCGGCGAACACGCGTCCATAGGTTTCACCCGAAGCAACCGCGTCCGTCCCCAATGCGAACATATCCATTTTTGCCAACTCGGCGGCAATCGTGCGCGCGTCTTCGTCGTCGGGCAGCACTTCCGCCTTGAACCTGACCTGTTCCGCCATGCCTTTGCCGTGGTTTTTGACCAGCAGGGCGAGCATTTGCGGCTTGTGTTCCAAGTGTTGCAAAGAAGCGTGGAGAACCGGATGGATGCTTTCGTTCTGTATCATTTTTTCGCGGTAGAACTTTTCCGCCTTAACCTTTGAACGGGCGGATACGGCAGCCCACGCCAGCCACACCAGCGCGACGGCGGACAATGCGGACAGAAGTGGGGGCAGCTCTTCAGTATAGGCTTTCTGATTGAACCAGATTTGCGCAGTCAAAAAACCGGCAAAGAAAATCAAAACGTAAAGTATCGGTGCAAAGCGGCTTTGGATAGAAGCGTGCATCATTATTCCATTTCAAGTTGGCAAAATGGCGGCAGGCAAAATTCCGCCGCCGGGCTGCGGGAATCCGTCAGGCTTCCGCCACCGAATCCCGGCTGTAGGTTTTTTCGCAGTAGTGGCATTTCAGCCGCGTCTGCCCGTTGTGTTTTTTAACATAAAACCGGCTTTTGACCGGCTCGCCGTGGCTGGCGCAATTGGGGTTCGGGCAGCGGAACACTTCGGCGATTTCATCGGGCAGGTTCAAATGCCGCTTCTGCACGACCTTGAAATTGTCGATAGTATTGACCACCGCTTCGGGGGCGAACAGGGCAAGGCGGTCGGCGGCACTGTCGTCCAACCATACTCCGTTGATTTTGATGATGTCTTTGCTGCCTTGGGTTTTGCTGGGCAGGTTGAAGCCCACGGTTACCGCGTTGCCGTAGTGCAAAAGTTTGAACTGGCGCAGGATGGTCAGCCCCCTGCCGGCGGGAATATGGTCGATAACCGTACCTTTTTCAATGGCTTCGACACTGAGTTTCGGGGTTTCCATATCGGTTCCTCACACTTCTTCGTTCAACACCAGCGACAATATCGCCATACGCGCATAAACGCCGTTGGTTGCCTGCTCGAAATAATAGGCATGCGGCGTAGCATCGACATCGGGATGGATTTCATCCACGCGCGGCAAAGGGTGCAGCACGCGCAGGTTCGGTTTGGCGTGGGCGAGCATAGACGCTTCGAGGTTGAATTTGCCTTGGATTTTGGCAAATTCCTGTTCGTCGAAACGCTCGCGCTGAACACGGGTCATATACAGGATGTCTGCCCATTCCGTCGCCTCTTCCAAACTGCCGAGGATACGGTATCGGCAGCCAGCTTCTTCCAACTCTTCGGTAATGTAGTCGGGCATCGCGAGGCTGGGCGGCGAAACAAAGGCAAATTCACAATTCCAGCGTTTCAACGCCTGACAAAGCGAATGCACGGTGCGCCCGTATTTCAAGTCGCCTGCCATGGCGATTTTTAGCTTGTCCAAACGTCCCTGCGTTTCATAAATGGTAACCAGGTCGAGCAGCGTCTGACTGGGGTGCTGGTTCGTGCCGTCGCCGGCGTTGATAACGGGGACGCGCGAAAACTCCGCTGCCACGCGCGCCGCGCCGTCTTTGGGGTGGCGTTGGATGATTGCGTCGGTGTAGCCGGAAATGATGCGGGCGGTATCGGCAAGCGTTTCGCCTTTTTTGGCACTGGTATTCGCGCCGTCCGAGAAACCGATAACTTTGCCGCCCAGCCGCTGCACCGCCGTTTCAAACGACAGCCTCGTGCGCGTGGACGGTTCAAAGAAGCACGAACCGATAAGTTTCCCTTCCAGCAGGTCGCCGCGCGGCTCCGACTTCAGTTTCAATGCCGTCTGAAGCAGCAGCTCGAGCTGTTCCCGCGTCAAATCAGAAATAGAAATAACATGCTGTTTATATAGCGGATTAGGCATTTCACCCCTCCTCCGTAAAAGACCCGCGCCAAGCAGGCATCCGGTTATGCATCCACACCGCCCGAGTGTTTCAAAAAGCGGCAATACGCCGCGTATTATCGCACATTTGCCGCCGCAAAGTTTTACCGCACGAATCCTGTACTTTTCAGACGGCATATCCAAACACGCCCGCATAAGCATAAGGTATAATCGCGCCAGACATTTCTTTTCAGGAAGCCGCCATGTTAGTCTGCAACCCTTACGAAGTCGTCATCCACGGCACAACGAGTTCCGGCAAGATTTTCCGTCCCAGCGACTGGGCGGAACGCCTGTGCGGCATCCTGTCCTCGTTTACCAAAGACAACAGGCTTTCCTACTCGAAATGGGTGCGCCCCATGCTGGTGGACAACATCCGCTGCGTCGCCGTCGATAAAAAACTGGAAACCGACAATCCGCAGATGTTCCGCTTCCTGATGGACTTTGCCGCCGACAACGACCTGCGCGTCATCGACTGCAAAGCCCTGCTTGAAGAACGCGAACAGGGCGGACAAAACGACCCTGCCGACGAACGTGTCCTGCTGGCACAGGCAATCGAAGAAAAACACGCCGCCGAGAAAGCACAGGAACAGACCGCCTCGGGCGCATCCTACATTTTGCGCGAAATCGGCGCGGACGACACCGCCACCGCCTTTGCAGCCTTGAGCGTTTTGCGTTCCGCCCTGACCGACATCAACCGCTTTACCGAACAGATCAACAAAATCCAACGCCCCCAAGGCTACCGCCTGCTGGGTATTTTTGAAGAAGGTAAATACAATGCCGTCGCCGTCTGCGGTTTCCACGAAGCCTGCAACCTCGCCAGCGGCCGACATATCCATATCGACGACATCGTTACCCTGCCGCAAAGCCGCCGCAAAGGTTATGCTTCGCACCTGCTGGAAGAAGTCCGGAAAATCGGTGCAGAAACAGGGGTTACCAAAATCCACCTTAACGTCCACGTCAACCACGACCGTGCCGACGCGCACCGCCTGTATTTCAAAAACGGTTTTGATATCTGCGCCTACCACTTCCGTTGCGACCCCAAATGAAAATACTCCTCCTCATCTGCACCCTGTTGCCCCTTGCCGCCTGCACCACCTTTTCCGGACAAGGCGGCAGCCGGATTTACGGCGAAATCAAAACCGGTATCGAAACCCGGCACAGCCGTTAAAAAATGCCGTCTGAACCCCGTTGCTTCAGACGGCATTTCACAATATGCGTTCTATTTTTCAACGTTGCCGGTCTTTGCAGCCCTGACCGAAACCGTCTGCAGCCTATACCAGCCAAACAGCCTGACCACGCACAACACCGCCAGCCACGGCATACACAAAGCCGTCAGGACATAACGCGCATTACCCGTATTGACCACATCAACGCCACGCATCAGCGACAACAGCGCGTTTGCCCACTCCCACACCGAAGGCACGCTAAACGCCAAAACCGCCACCAAACCCAACGTCCGGAATATTCCGATTTCCAAAACCTGCCGCCGCAACACCGAACGGTTGAGCAAAAACAAAACCACCAACCCGAAGCCGACTACCGCCGACATACCTCCGTTTGCAACAATCTGCAAACTGTTGAACGCAATATCGGGGGTAACGGCCAATACGCCTTCAGAATCCGGCACGGCACGCTGCAAATCCAAACCCTGCAACACATTCAATACAAAACCGTACACCAAATCCGCCAATACCACGCCTATCGGCAAAGCACTCAAAAGCCGCCACATCTTTTCATCCGTCAAGCTGTTCAAAACTTTATTTTACCCGACCGTGCAGGCCGCCGAACAAAAATAAATTCAGCTTGAACATCATGCCGCACCCCACCGACACCGATACAGGTAAAACATCAGTCCGCCTATTTAAACCATTTTTAAAATCAAACCATAAGATTCCGAGCCGAGGGAAATTCCATACGGACAACGCAAACCGACCGAACCCGACTCGCCGCCGAAACATTGCGCACCCGATAATCCGAGCCGTACACCATGCCGTCTGAAACCGATGCCGCCGGGTTTCAGACGGCATCTTATTTGCCCTCCGCAGCAAACCAACCTAATCGGCACGCTTCGGCGAAGCCGAAAGAATTGTGCAAATTCGGCAACGTGGTATAAAATTGAGTGTCTATACTAAAGCGAAACAAGGCAGTCAACTGCCTTGTTTATTTGTCTGCCTTTTTACGGAAACCGAAATGACCCCTTTCACACTGAAAAAAACCGTCCTGCTGCTCGGCACTGCCTTTGCCGCCGCATCTGTCCACGCATCCGGCTACCACTTCGGCACACAGTCGGTCAACGCGCAAAGCACGGCAAATGCCGCCGCCGCAGAAGCCGCCGACGCATCGACCATCTTCTACAACCCCGCCGGCCTGACCAAACTCGACAGCAGCCAGATTTCCGTCAACGCCAATATCGTGTTGCCCAGCATTCATTATGAGGCGGATTCCGCCACCGACTTTACCGGCATTCCCGTCCAAGGTTCGAAAAGCGGCAAAATCACCAAAACCACGGTTGCGCCCCACATCTACGGCGCATACAAAGTCAATGACGACGTAACTTTGGGTTTGGGCGTGTACGTCCCCTTCGGCTCTGCCACCGAATACGAAAAAGATTCCGTGTTGCGCCACAACATCAACAAACTCGGTCTGACCAGCATCGCCGTCGAACCTGTCGCCGCATGGAAACTCAACGACCACCATTCCTTCGGCGCAGGCATCATCGCCCAACATACTTCCGCCGAACTGCGTAAATATGCCGACGGGGGGATTATGGAAAAAGCGAGAGCACTAAAAGAAACACCCCCCAATCCAACTAAAGCCGCTCAAATCAAGGCCGACGGACACGCCGATGTCAAAGGCAGCGATTGGGGCGTCGGCTACCAACTGGCGTGGATGTGGGACATCAACGACCGCGCGCGCGTGGGCGTGAACTACCGTTCCAAAGTTTCACACACGCTCAAAGGCGATGCCGAATGGGCGGCAGACGGCGCGGCGGCGAAACAACAGTGGAATGACAATATGCTCACACCGCTCGGCTACACGCCAAGCGAAAAAGCCCGCGTCAAAATCGTAACGCCTGAGTCTTTGTCCGTACACGGAATGTACAAAGTGTCCGACAAAGCCGACCTGTTCAGCGACGTAACCTGGACGCGCCACAGCCGCTTCAATAAGGCGGAACTGGTTTTTGAAAAAGAAAAAACCGTCGTCAAAGGCAAATCTGACCGCACCACCATCACCCCCAACTGGCGCAACACCTACAAAGTCGGCTTCGGCGGTTCTTATCAAATCAGCGAACCGCTGCAACTGCGCTCCGGCATCGCTTTTGACAAATCGCCCGTCCGCAACGCCGACTACCGCATGAACAGCCTGCCCGACGGCAACCGCATCTGGTTCTCCGCCGGTATGAAATACAATATCGGCAAAAACCACGTCGTCGATGCCGCCTACACCCACATCCACATCAACGACACCAGCTACCGCACGGCGAAGGCAAGCGGCAGCGATGTGGACAGCAAAGGCGCGTCTTCCGCACGTTTCAAAAACCACGCCGACATCATCGGCCTGCAATACACCTACAAATTCAAATAAACGTCCCGCCGTTTGATTGTAGAAATGCCGTCTGAAACAGATTTCCGTTTCAGACGGCATTGTTTTAGGCTCGATTTATAGTGGATTAACAAAAATCAGGACAAGGCGACGAAGCCGCAAACAGTACAAATAGTACGGAACCGATTCACTTGGTGCTTGAGCACCTTAGAGAATCGTTCTCTTTGAGCTAAGGCGAGGCAACGCCGTACTGGTTTTTGTTAATCCACTATAAATCGAAGCAGGAAAACACTGCCGCTATCCCCGTACAGACAGGAATGACGGGGTGCATTTTGATTTGTTCCACTGCAACAATGCCGTCTGAACGCTTCCGTTTCAGACGGCATTTTTATCCGGCAGCCGATACGCCTACCTCGGTATTCTATTAAACATTTGCCAAACTGCCTTCATATCAAAACAATCGGAACGCTCGGGCAGCAAAACGGCAGCAGGCAGCTTGGTGATGCCGTTCAAGCCGCGCGGGAACAGCGCAATCCGCTCTTTGCCCTTTTCCGCATAATCCGCCTTGCGGTTGTGGACGGAAACCACTTCGCGATGGCGGTAAAGCAGCGTGTTCATCTCAATATAAGCTTCGTTGTGGATGGCTGCCGACTGTTTCTGCAACACGTCAATCTGCCTGTTGAGCTTGTCGTTGGTTTTCATCAGCCTGTTGAAGAACGACGGTTGCTCCTGCAGTTTGGCGGTACAGGCTTCGATACTTTCCGATACCGGCCCGAACTGTTCGAGGTATTTTTCCAAACAGTTTTCCAAGTCGGTTAGGCAGCTGGCCATCTTGCGGGAAAATTCTTCTTCAGGCTTTCCCTGCCGAATGGACAATATCTCGCGGCGGCGGTCTTCCATTGCGGAAATATAGGCGTTCATGCGGTCAGACATATTTTCCGCATCCCTGCTCATCCACAGCGCGGGCAACAGGCGGAAGTTTTCAAACGAATTGAAGATGCCGCCGAAAGACTGGCGGAAGGCGATATAAATATATTTCAAATCTTCTTCGCCCTTCGCCATACGCGTCAGGCAATAGTAGAACGGATCGAGGACGGTGTCGCCCAACAGCCGCTCGAATTGGTCCAATCTGGCGGCAACTGCCCATTCGCCCGACAAACCGTGTTCCGCACCGAGCTGCCGCCATTTTTCGACTTTGGCTTCGGCTGTGGTTTTTTCGGGCAGCGGTTTGATGGGAATCCTGCTTTTGGGGACGGTATTCATCGGTTTGCCCCTAATCGATGGAATAGCCGCGAAGATACTGTATCCGTTCGCGCGTCATCCGCGTGTCGCACTGCAATTTGAGATATTCGGCGTATTCTTTCCCGTCTGCCTGCGCGGCGGCTTGTCGGCAGTTGCTGATTTTTTCCTGCGCCCACTTGCGTTGTTCGCCGACCAACTCTTTTTGCACGTCGGTATCGAGTCCGCCCCAAAGTTTGGTAATTTCGGATTCCGCACGTTGGTTTTGTACGCGCGCCTCTTCCACTTCGCCCTGTGATACGGTAACGGTATCGGCACGCTCGACGTCGTCGGGATGCAGGATTTCGGGTTCGGGCGCGCCTTCTGCGGCTTGGGGTACGCCCGCATCGCCGCCGGCGGCATTGTGTTCCAAAATGTCTTCGGGCGTGGGTTTGGACGGTTCTTCTTCACGGGCTTTGCCGCTCAAAANCCTGACCGCGTCTTCTTTTTTCACCGCCTTGCCGTCTATCATCACGATGCTCTTCACGCCGTAAGGCAGCAGCGCGGCAGACAGCGTTTGCGCCGCCATACCGACCGTGTTGTCGATAAATGCCGTCAGAGCGTCTTTGGCGGGCAGGAAGCGGACGGATGCCGTCAATACGCCGTCTTTAAACTCGACATTGCCGCCCGTCTTCTGCTGCACGATGTCTGCCAAAGACGTTTCCCCATACAGCAGGGGGCTGTTTGCCTCGGCATCGGCAAGCGTTTCAGACGGCACGGTAATGTTCAAATCGGCGATACAGAACGTGCGCCCGCCTTCCTGCGTTTCCGAAGCGTGTTCCAAAGAAAACGCCAAACCGTAGGCGGCGGCGATAATTTTGTCGGCATCGACAAACTGCCTGCCGTCTTCGCGCGCGAAAGAACGCGCTTCCTGCGTGAGCGTTTCCTGAATACTGCCGCGTATATCCTGCAACACGGCGGGATTGGCGCATTCCAACGCCTTGGGCGGTTCTTCCCTGCCGCATGCGGCAAGCAGCAGGGCAAACGGCAGCGCAATGAGTTTCCGATACATGATGTTCCTTCCAAACGGTGCAGACCGATGGCGGCTATCATAGCAAAAGCACCTGCAGGCGGTAAACCTTGCAGGTGCTTTGTCGGAAAGGCGTAAAAATCAGCCTTTAAAGAAATTCACAAAGCCGGTGAGAACCGCGGCATTAATCAAATCGACAAAGAACGCACCAACCATAGGCACAATCAAAAACGCCTTATGCGACGCGCCGAAAGTATGCGTGATGGACTGCATATTTGCCACCGCCGTCGGCGTTGCACCCAAGCCGAAACCGCAATGGCCGGCAGCCAACACCGCCGCATCATAGTCGCGCCCCATAAAGACATAGGTAACAAAAGTCGCGTACAAAACCATCACCACGGTTTGTACGGCAAGGATGACGGTTACAGGCCCCGCCAAACCGGTCAGCTCCCACAGTTTCAAATTCAGCAACGCCATTGCCAAGAAAAGCGAAAGCGAAGCATTGCCGAACACATCGATGGCGCGGTCGAACATATTGACCTTGAATGCGGCGGTAAGGATGTTACGGATGACCACGCCGCCAAACAGACACCACACGAATTTGGGCAGGTCGAACAGGTATTCTTTGTCGAAACCGTCCATAATCTCAGCAAACGCCAGACACGCGGCAAACATCGCCAGCGTTTCAACGGCAGATTCCGCCGTAATCAGGCGGGTGCGTTTTGCCTGCTCGAACACGTCGTCCGCGTTGTCGTCCTGATCCTGTTTTGTGTTTTCAACCGGTTTGCGGCCCATTTTATTAATCAGGCGGCGGGCAACCGGTCCGCCGATCAGACCGCCGAACACCAGGCCGAAAGTTGCAGAAGCCATACCCAAGCCGGTTGCACCGACCAAGCCGTATTTGGTTTCAAAATCCGGCCCCCAGGCACCCGCCGTGCCGTGTCCGCCCGTCAACGTAATCGAGCCGGTAATCAGGCCGATCAGCGGATCCAAACCCAAAGCCGTAGCCAGTCCGACCCCGACAAAGTTTTGCANAACAATGAACGCGCCTACCACGGCGGTAAAAACCACCAGCGGCAAACCGCCCGCCTTCAAACGGGAAAAATCCGCGCTCAAGCCGATGGACGTGAAGAAAATCAGCATAAACGCATCTTGCAGCGGTTTTTCAAATTTGAAGCTCACGCCGTACACTTCGTGCAGCGCAAACAGAATAATCGCGGCAATCAGGCCGCCTGCCACAGGCTCAGGAATATTAAAATCCCTCAACAACTTGATTTTTTTAACTAAAAATTTACCCACCAACAAGACCAGGGTAGCAGCAATCAGCGTGTAATAGCTGTTAAACGCCCATTCCATATCGTTTGACCTCCTAAAATGTTTTTCTTCATGTCCGCCCGAAGGGGACGCAGGCGCGAAGATATTAGGGGAATAGTTAAAGCTTGTCAAAGAATCGCCGTTTTTTATAGTGGATTAACAAAAATCAGGACAAGGCGACGAAGCCGCAGACAGTACAAATAGTACGGAACCGATTCACTTGGTGCTTCTGCACCTTAGAGAATCGTTCTCTTTGAGCTGAGGCGAGGCAACGCCGTACTGGTTTTTGTTAATCCACTATACAACTATTTTTTACAAACAAATGCCGCCTGAAACTCCGTTCAGACGGCATCGGGCATTCGCACCTGTTCAATAATTGGTCGAACAGAACTGCTCGCGCTTGTCCGCATCGGCGGCATAACACGTCAAACCCATACCTGCCGCATTGCTGTTGGCCGCCTTCGCACCCGGTTTTTTGTTCACCGAAACCTTGCCGTCTTTGCCGATTTCAACGGTTACGCCTTTGCCGTTTTTCATCTTCCATTTCAACACTTGCGCATCGGCACTTTGGCACTTGCTGACCGCGCAGCCGCCCTCCGCCGAGACATTGCCGTTTTTATAAATCACGCACTGCTGCTGGCTGTCGGCACACGCCGCAAACGCAGAAACCGAAAAACAGGACAACAGCGCGGCAAACATCAATTTCTTCATGGTTCGGACTCCTTCTTTATATAACGGTTTAATCATACCGAAACTATACGCCTGTCTGCACCGTCAGTCCGGAGGGTATGGCGTAAAACATCATATTGATTTGATATTGGATAAATTTCAAATATAGTGGATTAAATTTAAACCAGTACAGCGTTGCCTCGCCTTGTCCTGATTTTTGTTAATCCACTATATTATCAATTAGTCGGCAATAAGATATTCATCAGCGCGATATTGATATAGTAGTTGCTTCTGCCCATCTTTTCTTTGTGCAAGAATCCGCCTTCTGTTAGTTCATCCAGGTATTTGGCGGCACTGGGGCGGGAAACGTTCAGCGTTTTCATCAGGAAATCGATTTTTGTGTAGGGATGATTGAACAGGTGGTTAATCAGGTCTNGGCTGTAGAAACTGAAGTTTTTCCTGATGCGGTGTTTGTAGTCCAACATCTTCTGATGGATGTGCTGCACGGTATCGATGCCGTCTTTGGCGGTTTGTTCCACGGCTTCCAGCATATAGAGCAGCCAATCTTCCCATTCGCCCGTATCGCGTACGTGTTGCAGCAGGCGGTAATATTCGCTTTTATTCCGTACCAGATAGCGGCTGAGGTATAAGACGGGAATATCCAGCAATCCGGTTAAAACCAGATACAGCACATTGATAATCCTGCCTGTCCTGCCGTTGCCGTCGTAAAACGGGNGGATACTTTCAAACTGATGGTGGATCAGTGCCATACGGATCAGCGGATCGATGGGTTTTGCCGTGCTGCCGTCATTGACAAATGCCTCCAGCCTGCCCATCAGGCGGATGATGTCGTCCGTATGTTGCGGCGGCGTATAGACGGTTTCGCCAGTACGGTCGTTTTTCAGCATCGTCCCCGACTGTTTGCGGAATCCGGCGCGGTTCTTTTCCAACTCGGCCTGTATCGTCAAAATATGATTGTTGGTCAGTATTCCGTGTTTTTGGATAAGGCCGAAGCCGCAATGCAGTGCCGAAGCATAATTCTGCACTTCTTTAATGGCAGGACTGGACGGGCTTGCCGATATTCCTGCACGGAACAGCTCGTCATGGGTGGTGATGATATTTTCGATTTCGGAACTGTCTTTGGCTTCCTGCAAAGACAGCGTGTTAATCAGAATGCCTTGGTTGGGGATACTGCGGCAGATGCCTTTTAATTCGGCCAGATAACGATGGGCGGAAGCCAGTTTTTTCAAGACGGCGACCGTTTCAAAATCTATTTCGGGAGGGAATTGTTCGATTGAGTACATTTTAAGGTTTCGGTTAAATGATAAAAAAATCCCGTTTTTTTGCTATATCGCCCCGATATGATAAAAAAACAGGATTTTTTTTACAAGTTAATTTTAATATATTGTTTTAACAAATATTTTTAATCACACTTCAGGCAACCCCTACCGCTTCAACTTGGCCAACGCATCCGCCATCGCCGAATTGGTCGGGGCGCGGTCGTTGCGTTGGGGTTTGCGGCCGGCTGTCCGTTCGCGGCTGCGGTTTTCAGACGGCATTTTATGTTTTGCGCCGCCCGGTTCGTCATCCAAGCGCATGGTCAGCGCGATGCGTTTGCGTGCGGCATCGACTTCCAGCACTTTCACTTTCACCACGTCGCCGGCTTTCACCACTTCGCGCGGGTCTTGGACGAACTTATTAGACAGGGCGGAGATGTGCACCAAGCCGTCCTGATGGACGCCGATGTCCACGAACGCGCCGAAGTTGGCGACGTTGGAGACCACGCCCTCGAGTATCATGCCAACCTTCAAGTCGCTGATTTCATGGATGCCTTCGGCAAACGATGCCGTCTGAAATTCGCCGCGCGGGTCGCGGCCGGGTTTTTCCAGCTCGGACAAGATGTCCAAAATGGTCGGCAGACCGAAGCGTTCGTCGGTAAAATCGGATGCTTTGATTTGCTTCACGCGCTCGCGGTTGCCGATGAGTTCGGCGGCGGTAATGCCTTGTTGCGCCAGCATTTTGGCGACGACGGGATAGGCTTCGGGGTGGACGGCGCTCGCGTCCAGCGGCTCTTTGCCGCCGTTAATCCGCAAAAAGCCTGCTGCTTGCTCGAAGGTTTTTTCGCCCAAACGCGGCACTTTCAACAATTTTTTTCGGCTGTCGAACGCGCCGTTTTCATCGCGGTAGGCAACGATGTTTTGGGCAAGAGTTTGATTCAAACCGGAAATCCGCGCCAAGAGTGGGGCGGAAGCAGTGTTCACGTCCACGCCGACGGCGTTCACGCAGTCTTCGACCACCGCGTCCAGCGATTTGGCAAGCTGACTTTGGTTCACGTCGTGCTGATACTGGCCCACGCCGATGGATTTGGGGTCAATTTTGACCAACTCGGCAAGCGGGTCTTGCAGCCTGCGGGCGATGGACACCGCGCCGCGCAGGGAAACGTCCAAGTCGGGGAACTCGCGCGCCGCCAGTTCGGACGCGGAATAAATCGACGCACCGGCTTCGGAAACGACGATTTTGTGCAGCCCCATTTTCGACATTTCACGCACCAGTTCGCCCGCGATTTTGTCGGTTTCTCGGCTGGCGGTGCCGTTGCCGATGGCGATGAGCTTCACGCCGTGCTGCTTAATCAGCTGCGATAGCGTTGCCAACATATTGTTTTCTTGGTGTAAATAGACAATGACCGTATCCAGCAGCTTGCCCGTGTCGTCCACCACAGCGCATTTCACGCCGTTGCGGTAGCCGGGGTCGAGGCCCAGCGTGGTCAGCCGTCCGGCGGGCGCGGCGAGCAGCAAGTCTTTGAGATTGCGGGCGAACACGGTAATCGCATCGGTATCGGCGGCTTCTTTCAGACGATTTAGGGCTTCGAGTTCCAACGACAAAAAGATTTTCGCGCGCCAAGTCAGGCGCACGGCGTCGCGCAGCCATTTGTGGTTGTCTGAAACCTTGAAACGGCGGGCGATGATTTGCTCGTATTCGCTTTGCTGGGTAATCGGCGTGTCGTCGGGCTGGTATTTGAGCGCGATGTTCAACACGCCTTCGTTGCGGCCGCGCAAAACCGCCAGCGCGCGGTGGCTGGGCATGGCGCGCACGGGTTCGCGGTGGTCGAAATAATCGCTGAATTTTTCGCCTTCGGTTTCTTTGCCTTCAACGACTTGCGCATGGATTTCGGCTTCGTTCCACAACTTATCGCGCAGCGTACCGATGAGTTCCGCGTCTTCGGCAAACTGCTCCATCAGAATCGCGCGCGCGCCGTCCAGCGCGGCCTTGGTGTCGGGAACGTTTTCGTTCAGGTAGCCTTGTGCGGCGGCTTCCGCGTCCTGCGGCTGCTCGGCAAGCAACACGTCCGCCAGCGGCTGCAAACCGTGTTCGCGCGCGATTTGCGCCTTGGTGCGGCGTTTGGGCTTGTAGGGCAGGTACAGGTCTTCCAGCGCGGTTTTGTTGTCGGCGGCTTCGATTTGCGCCCTGAGGTCGTCTGAAAGCTTGCCTTGCTCTTCAATGCTTTTTAACACAACGGCTTTGCGCTCTTCCAATTCGCGCAGGTATTGCAGCCGCTCGGCAAGCTGGCGCAACTGCGTGTCGTCCAGCCCGCCCGTGGCTTCTTTACGGTAACGCGCAATAAAGGGGACGGTCGCGCCGTCGTCCAAAAGCTCGACGGCGGCAGTGATTTGCGCGGCGGTGGCGGAGAGTTCTTGGGAGAGGATTCGGGTGATGTTCATAAATTGCCTCCGTGATACCGTCTGAACAGCCGACGGCGCAATGTGGGTAATCGTTTGGAAAAGATGAAGATAATACTGATATACTTTGCCCGATACAATCTGAAAGGAATGTTTATGACCGTCCTGATTACCGGCGGCACCGGCTTTATCGGTTCGCACACCGCCGTCTCGCTCGTCCAATCCGGTTACGATGCCGTGATTCTGGATAATCTGTGCAACTCGTCTGCCGCCGTCCTCCCGCGCCTTCGGCAAATTACCGGCAGAAACATACCGTTTTATCAGGGCGACATCCGCGACCGTCAGATTTTGAGGCAGATTTTTTCGGAACACGAAATCGAATCCGTCATCCATTTTGCCGGTTTGAAGGCGGTGGGGGAAAGCGTTGCCGAGCCGATGAAATATTACGGCAACAATGTTTACGGCAGCCTGGTGCTGGCGGAAGAAATGGCGCGCGCGGGCGTGTTCAAAATCGTATTCAGCTCGTCGGCAACCGTTTACGGCAATGCGGAAAAAGTCCCCTATACGGAAGATATGCGCCCAGGCGATACCGCTAATCCTTACGGTGCGTCCAAAGCGATGGTGGAACGGATGTTAACCGACATCCAAAAAGCCGATCCGCGTTGGAGCGTGATTTTGTTGCGCTATTTCAATCCGATCGGCGCGCACGAAAGCGGTTTGATCGGCGAACAGCCCAACGGTATTCCCAACAACCTTTTGCCCTATATCTGCCAAGTGGCTTCGGGCAGGCTGCCGCAACTGTCGGTATTCGGCGGCGATTATCCGACCCCCGACGGTACGGGAATGCGCGACTACATTCATGTGATGGATTTGGCAGAAGGGCATATCGCGGCAATGAAGGCGAAAGGCGGCGTTGCCGGCGTACATTTGTTCAACTTGGGTTCGGGGCGCGCCTATTCGGTTTTGGAAATCATCCGTGCCTTTGAGGCCGCATCCGGTTTGCGCATTCCTTACCGAATCCAACCCCGCCGCGCCGGCGACTTGGCGTGTTCCTTTGCCGACCCGTCCCATACCAAACAACAAACCGGCTGGGAAACCAAACGCAGCCTTGCACAAATGATGGAAGATTCGTGGCGTTGGGTCAGTCAAAATCCCGACGGATATGGGGATTAAATGCAAACCGCAAACAAAAAAACCATCCTTGTTACCGGCGGCGCGGGCTTTATCGGCTCTGCCGTTGTCCGTCATATTATCCAAAACACCCGGGACGCTGTCGTCAATGTCGATAAGCTGACTTATGCCGGCAATTTGAAATCTTTGACCGAGGTAGCCGATAATCCCCGCTACGCTTTTGAGCAAGTGGATATTTGCGACCGCGCCGAACTCGACCGCGTGTTCGCGCAATACCGGCCTGATGCCGTGATGCACTTGGCAGCGGAAAGCCATGTCGACCGCTCTATCGATTCGGCAGGCGAGTTTATCAAAACCAATATCGTCGGCACATTCAATCTGCTTGAAGCTGCGCGCGCCTATTGGCAGCAAATGCCGTCTGAACAGTACGAAGCCTTCCGTTTCCACCATATTTCTACCGATGAAGTTTATGGCGATTTAAGCGGCACAGACGATTTGTCTGCCGAAACCACGCCCTACTCGCCGTCCAACCCCTACTCTGCCTCTAAAGCGTCCAGCGACCATCTCGTCCGCGCATGGTTGCGTACTTACGGTTTGCCGACCATTGTAAGCAACTGCTCCAACAACTACGGCCCTTACCATTTCCCGGAAAAACTCATTCCGCTGATGATTCTGAACGCGCTCGACGGCAAACCGCTGCCCGTTTACGGCGACGGGATGCAAATCCGCGACTGGCTGTTTGTCGAAGACCACGCGCGCGCGCTGTATCAGCTTGTTAGCAAAGGTGTTGTCGGCGAAACCTACAATATCAGCGGCCACAATGAAAAAGCCAATATTGAAGTCGTCAAAACCATCTGCGCCCTGCTGGAAGAGCTTGTTCCTGAAAAACCGGCGGGTGTGGCACGTTATGAAGATTTGATTACCTTTGTCCCGGACCGCCCCGGCCACGATGTGCGCTACGCCGTCGATGCGGCGAAAATCAGGCGGGATTTGGGCTGGCTGCCTTTGGAAACTTTTGAATCCGGCCTCCGCAAAACCGTGCAATGGTATCTGGACAACAAAACCTGGTGGCAAAACGTATTGAACGGCAGCTATCGTTTGGAACGTTTAGGTACGGACAAATAGTTTTCAGACGACATCCCGACGCAATGCCGTCTGAAAACCCATCGCAAAGGAAGAAAACAAAGATGAAAGGCATCATACTGGCAGGCGGCAGCGGCACGCGCCTCTACCCCGTCACGCGCGGCGTATCCAAACAACTGCTGCCCGTGTACGACAAACCGATGATTTATTACCCCTTGTCGGTTTTGATGCTGGCGGGAATCCGCGATATTTTGGTGATTACCGCGCCCGAAGACAACGCCTCTTTTAAACGCCTGCTCGGCGACGGCAGCGATTTCGGCATTTCTATCAGCTATGCCGTTCAACCCAGCCCGAACGGCTTGGCACAGGCATTTATCATCGGCGAAGAATTTATCGGCAACGACAATGTTTGCTTGGTTTTGGGCGACAATATTTTCTACGGCCAATCGTTTACGCAAACATTGAAACAGGCCGCCGCCAAGACCCACGGCGCAACCGTATTCGGTTATCAGGTCAAAGACCCCGAACGTTTCGGCGTGGTTGAATTTGACGAAAACTTCAACGCCCTGTCTATCGAAGAGAAACCGCAACAGCCCAAATCCGATTGGGCAGTAACCGGCTTGTACTTCTACGACAACCGCGCCGTCGAGTTCGCCAAACAGCTCAAACCGTCCGCACGCGGCGAATTGGAAATTTCCGACCTCAACCAAATGTATTTGGAAGACGGTTCATTATCCGTCCAAATCTTAGGACGCGGTTTCGCATGGTTGGACACCGGCACCCACGAGAGCCTACACGAGGCGGCTTCCTTCGTCCAAACCGTGCAAAATATCCAAAACCTGCACATCGCCTGCCTCGAAGAAATCGCTTGGCGCAACGGCTGGCTGACGAAAAAAGATGTAGAAACACGCGCAAAGCATTTGGAAAAAACCGCCTACGGGCAATACCTGCTGCACCTGATCGGCAAATAAATGCCGTCTGAACCACTTTCTTCAGACGGCATACAGAGAAAATCATGAACATCATCGACACCGCCCTCCCCGACGTAAAACTTTTAAAACCGCAAGTATTCAAAGACGGACGCGGCTTTTTTATGGAAACCTTCCGCGATGGGTGGTTCAAAGAAAATATTGCCGATCGAACTTTTGTTCAGGAAAACCATTCCCAATCACGCAAAGGCGTATTGCGCGGCCTGCACTACCAAACCGAAAACACACAAGGCAAACTCGTGCGCGCAATTGCCGGAGAAGTGTTCGACGTGGCCGTCGATATGCGAGAAGGTTCGCCGACTTTCGGCAAATGGACGGGCGCAACCCTGTCGGCACAAAACCAATACCAGCTTTGGATGCCCGAAGGCTTCGCACACGGTTTTTACGTTTTGAGCGACACGGCCGAACTTACCTACAAATGCACGGACTATTACAAGCCGGAAGCCGAACAGGTTTTAATATGGAACGACCCGGCAATNGGCATAGACTGGCCGCTTCAAACCGCGCCGCTGCTTTCGCCCAAAGACCTTGCCGGCAAAACGTGGGCACAAGCCGAAAAGCTCCGCCTTACGCTTTCCCGATAAAAAATGCCGTCTGAACGTTTCAGACGGCATTTTTTCTAACAGCCTACCTACCCGCCTTCAGTACGCGCTGTGCAAAGAAAAACATCCCAGTAACGAAGAACGCCAAACCCAACCATGAGGCGGCGGCATCCCAGTTTTTCAGATTCAACGCAAGCGGCGCGTCCGAGCCGCCGTTGGTCACGGAGAAGGCAATAATAAACGCCATAATCACACCAATCAGGCTTTCACCGACAATCAGGCCGGCGGAGAACAAGGTTCCGATGCGCTCGGCGTTTTTCAGACGGCCTTCACGGTTTTCCGCTTTTTTGCCGATGATGTGTTTCAGAACCGCCGCCAACACTGCACCTGCCACGATGGGCATATTGACGGACGGTGGCAGATAAATACCCATACCGACCGCAAGGACGGGCAGGGCAAGTTTACCGCCTGATGATTTTTTCAACACCAAATCGACGACGATTAATACCGCGCCAATCGCGATGCCGGTAAAGATGTAGACCCATTCAAGGTTGTGGGCGAAAATGCCCGACGCGATGGTCGTCATCAAAGTCGCTTGAGGGGCTGCCAAAGCCTGCGCCGCATCCATGCCTTCGCGCGGCATTGCGCCGGTAAAGCCGTAGGCTTCGTAAAGCAGTTCCAACACAGGCGAAATAACCAGCGCACCGACGATGCAGCCGATAATCAGGGCGACTTGCTGCCGCCAAGGCGTTGCTTTGAGCAGGTAGCCGGTTTTCAAGTCTTGCAGGTTGTCATTGGAAATCGAAGCCACGCAGATTACTGCCGAACCGCAGAAAAGCGTCAACGCCAGTAAGAATTTACGGTTGGCTTCATCCGCCATCAAACCGCCTGATTCGCCCACAACCAATAAAACCAGCGAAATGATAACAATGGAAACGATGCCTACGCCGGAAATCGGGCTGGAAGACGAGCCGACCAACCCCGCCATATAACCGCAGGCGGCGGCGACCAAAAAGCCGATGACGGAAGCCAAAAGCGTGCAAACGACCACTAAAAGCCATGCCATGCCGCCCGTAATGTGCGAATCGCCAATAAAGTGGTAAAACGACACGCCTAGAATAAACATCATAGACAACACCCAGAAAATCATGGCTTTAGGCGACAAATCCTGTTCAGCGCGTTCTGTAGCGGGCGCACCGCCGCCAAAACTCTTGAACGACATCTTCATGCCTTCCACCATTGGCTTAAGCAGCATCAAAAGCGTCCAAACCGCCGCGATACCTATGGTTCCCGCACCGATAAAACGCACTTTTTCCTTCCACAGCTTCATCGCAAACGCCGCCATTTCCATATCGGAAGGTTGCGGAATGTGTGAGGAGAAATACGGCACGGCAATGCCCCAAGCAATCGAAATGCCCAACAGGATAGCGATGCCGCCCGTCAGTCCGACCAAATAGCCCGCGCCCAACAATGCCAGTGAAAAGCCCATCGGCAGCTGGAAAATCGCCGTACCGCTTTTAAACCAATAACTCGCGCTGTCGGCAATCACGCGCAGACCTCCGGCGCAAAAGCTCATCAATCCTGCCAACGCGCCGCCTGCCGCCAGCTCTTTGATGCCGCTGCCGCCCTGACGGTCATCCCCTTCTTCATGACCGCCCACTTTCAAAATTTCAGCAGCCGCCACACCTTCCGGATAAGGCAAATCACTTTTCACCACCATCGCGTAACGCAGCGGAATGGTAAAAATCACCCCCAAAATCCCGCCGGCAATACATAAAAGCGTCGTCTGCCAAAACGGGAAACCGCTCCAGTAGCCCGCCATCAGCAAACCGGGCAGGACAAAAATGATGGTCGAAAGCGTACCCGCAGCCGAGGCTTGGGTCTGCACCATGTTGTTTTCCAAAATATTGCTGCCTTTGAAAAACTTTAAAACCGCCATCGAAATCACTGCTGCGGGAATCGACGAGGCAAAGGTCAGCCCTACTTTCAAGCCGAGGTAAACGTTGGACGCAGTAAAAATTACAGTGATCAATGCACCGAGTATCATGCCTCGGAGCGTCAGTTCGCGGTATTCTTCTACCGAACCGGATAAAGATTTATTCATTATTCTTCCTTTAAAAACAGACTTTCACATATTGTTGGCATCACGCCATGATGTCAAGTTTTAAAAAGAACGGTTAAAAACAGTTATCCCACCCTGCCCCATACCCCATTGAAAATAAAAACTATTTCCAAACGAACAAAAACAGCCGTATCAGGGAGGTTCCCAGATACGGCTGCTTGTTTCCGAACCTTAAAATCAATCAAACAAATCGCGCAGCTTGTCTAAAAACGATTTCTTGCGCGGCGTTTGGTTTTCCAAGCCGGTAGAAATCCGCTCAAATTCTTCCAAAAGCTCTTTTTGACGGTCGGTCAAATTGACAGGCGTTTCGACAACAATATGGCAGTACAAATCGCCGGTCGCGCTGCTGCGTAAAGATTTGACACCCTTACCCTTCACGCGCATCCTTCTGCCAGTTTGGGTTTCTTTTGGAACAATAAGCTTAACCTTGCCGTCCAAAGTCGGCACTTCCAACTCACCGCCCAGAGCAGCCGTGGCAAAACTGATCGGCAGTTCGCAATGCAAATCCAAACCATCGCGTTGGAAAATCTTATGAGCCCTGATACGCACCGTTACATACAAATCGCCTGCAGGCGCACCATGCCTTCCCGGCTCGCCTTCCCCGCTCAAACGGATACGTTGTCCGTCATCTATGCCTGCAGGAATATTGACTTCTACAGCCTTGCCGGTTTTATTCCGTCCTTCCCCATGACATTTAATACAAGGGTCTTTAATATGCTTACCTGCACCATGACAAGTCGGACAAGTCTGTTGCATACGGAAAATCGCCTGCTGGATGTGCACCGTACCCGAGCCTTTACAAGTCGGACAGGTTTCAGGGGATGTCCCGGGTTTCGCGCCGCTGCCGTTGCAGACATCGCACGCTTCATAAGTCGGAATATTGATGCGTTTCTTCACACCTTTTGCTGCTTCTTCAAGCGTGATTTCGATACCGACTTGAACATCCTCACCCTGATAATCAGGCTGGGCACGCCCTGAACCGCCTCCAAACATTTGGCTGAAAATATCCCCAAAGTCAAAACCTTGAGCACCACCAAATCCGCCAAACCCTCCAAATCCTCCTTGACCTCCTCCTTCAAATGCCGCATGGCCATATTGGTCATACATAGCACGCTTTTCTTTATCGGACAAAGTTTCATATGCCTTTTGTACTTCTTTAAACTTCTCTTCCGCTTCTTTATTATCAGGATTACGGTCAGGATGATACTTCATTGCCAATTTACGGTAGGCTTTTTTAATTTCTTCATCGGTAGCTGTTCTTGCTACACCCAACGTCGCGTAAAAATCTTGATTACTCATCTTTTCATCTAATTCAAAATAAAATTACCAGTAAAATAAGGGCAACAGGATAAAACACAAGGTTTCCCAAACAAAAACCGTCTTTCAGACGGCATTTCTCCTTCTACTATGTTGAAGATGTATCAGATATCGACGTCTTTACCTACCCAATAATTAAAAAGACAAAATTTGTATCCCACCCCAACCTATCTGGCCGTTAAAAAAGGAAGAGGCAAAAAACAAGCTCATTTAGCTGATATAAAACCGGTAAACGGTCATCATACGATATTTGTACATACCTTCAAATACAGCTCAAAATGATCTTGAGGAATGCCGTTAAACTTACGTAATTTACATTTTGGTTTCTAAAAATTCTAAATTCCGTTAATAAGGTTTTATCGTTGTGGAAATGTATACTGTGATTGATGTGGAAGCGGGTAAATCCGTTTACATCCAATATGTCATAACTGTGGTAGCAGCCGATATAAATAACGCTGTCAGGCTTAACCTGTTAAAGGATAATCGGCAACAATAAGCAGCTATCTAGATATTCGGTACCGAAACACTGAAAACCTTACCATCGCGCTTTAAAACCCGATTACGATTACGGCGACTTTCCCGACTGATCCGCGACTGCATTTGCCTTTACAGTGTCTATCAAAATAGCTTTCGTCGGCTACCACTTCTCCGTTGAAGATCTCCAAATACGGACTATTCTGATAGATAGGTAGACGTAACCAGTGAAAATAATGGGTGGAGGCATTTTTGTTTACGCCAATCCATTCAGAATAGCTGTTATGGTTGTGATGCCTGTAACAAATAGTCCAATGGACCTGTTTTGCTTATATCGGCTTAGCAACTTTCTCTCATGGGATAATTCTGACTCAGATGTAAATATCCCTAGTTATTTAGGATAACTCCTAAAAGAAAACATAAATCATTTCCTTATGAAAATAATATGAAACTTCAAATTCCCATATTAAAAAACAGGAAAATTCCCAAATATCCCTCAAACATCAATCTAAATTCCCAGAAAAAAGGGCGTCAGAATCTTATCTGACACCCTTTTATTTCCTTCCCGCCCTATTTTTTAGCAGCCGGTATAGCCGGTTTGGCAGGGGCCTTAGCCGCAGGCGCGCCGACAGAAGCCTGGTCCTTCAGCTTCGCCAACACCGCAGGGCCGATACCCTTAACCTTCGTCAACTCGTCCACAG